>MIDP01000001.1 GCA_001831095.1 Verrucomicrobia bacterium GWF2_51_19
GGCGTTCTCGTCGTTCGGGCTAAGTCACCTACCTTAAAGTAGGCTCCTGTCGCCCTCGCTCCTCGGGCCTTGCTATAGAGCCATTTGACATCGGTCGTTAATCCGTACAGAGCTGATCCAAATACCGCTGGAGGCCCACAACTTGGATGTCGTGTGCCAGAGGGAAAGTGTCTGATCCAGGAATAATCACAATGAGCGAATCTAGCTTTAACGCTTCTTTGGCGATTTTCATAGATGGGGTGATTTTGGGTGTTGACGAAAACTTGATTTCAAAACCGAGCCGTTGATCTTTCTGTATAAGTAAGTCCAATTCTGCGCCGCTATGCGTTCCCCAAAAGTAACAATCTTCACTGTCGGCTTCATGGGCCCGAAGGATCTCTTCTATGGCAAGCCCTTCCCAGAACAGGCCGAGCTTGGGGTGCCCCCATAAGTTTTCCTTCGTGCTGATGCCCGTGAAAATGTTTAACAGACCGGTGTCGCGGAAATAGACCTTGGGCGCTTTTATTTGACGTTTGCTGATATTGTGATCGTAAAAGGCCTTCAGTTGGCGGACCATAAAAGTGTCGGTGAGTAGGTCTAAATAATGCCGCATCGTTGTGTCTGAAAACCCGAGCGATCGACCGATTTCAGAGGCATTGAAGGTCGACGCATGATAGTGAGCGAGCATTGTCCAGAAGCGTCTCAGTGTTGCAGCTGGTACTTGGAGGCCCATAAGCGGGATGTCTCGTTCCAGGTATGTTTTGACAAACTCCTTACGCCAGTCCAAGCTTTCTTCCAGGCTATGGCTGAGGAAAGACCGTGGATACCCGCCTCGCAGCCACAAAGTGTCTAAATCTTTTGTTTCCGTATAGCCAAAGGGCGTCAACTCCACGTAGGCAATCCTTCCGGCTAAGGTCTCCGATGTCTGTTTTAACAAGGTTTGCGAAGCACTGCCCAAGATTAGGTACCGTTGCTTGTCTTTTGTGTCGACCAAGAACCGCAAAAGAGGGAAGAGTTCTGGTTTTCGCTGAATTTCGTCGATGACGATGAGCCCCTCTAAATCTTGTAATGCCAATTTTGGATCGTCCAACCTAGCTAACGCGGTCGGATCTTCGAGATCAAAGTAGTGAACCTGGCTCTTGATATCGCTCAAATACATCTTGGCCAATGTCGTCTTGCCGCATTGCCTAGGACCGAGTAGAGCCACAACAGGGTGTGTTTTAAAGAGACGCTGTACTCGTCTGATTTTTCCTTGTCTTAAGAGTGGCCTGCTGTTGGGCCTTGAAAATTCGGTTTCCATGGCTGAAATTTCAACATACACATAGGAAAATGTCAATCCAGAAAGAAGTTGTGCCTTCGCAAGGCCCAATGCAAAATGCAGTCATCTGGCGACAAGCAAAAGTTTTGCAGATTTGAATTGCATTTTGGCAAAAAACGGTATGCTTGTAAGGAGACTATCAAACCCCTACCCTATCATGCTTTTGTACTTTCAGGGGACAGCTTCTACGACTCATGTTTTCCTGGCCATTAAATAAAAAAGACACCACCTCCATTCAATTGACCGATTTAAATCGCCATCAAGATATCGGAGCCAATTGCTTGTTGCTTAAAATGGGGCCGTTTACGGTCGTCGTCGACGCAGGCCTGCATCCAAAAAAGACAGGGCACAAGAGCACGCCAGACTTTTCTAAAATCGATGATTTTTCTGTCGACTACATCTGCATCACGCACTGTCACCTCGATCACATCGGTTCGCTGCCCATTTTGGCCCGCACGCAGCCACAGGCAAAGATCATTTTGACGTCGCCGTCCAAGGAAATTTTGCCCCGCATGCTGAACAACTCGCACAGCGTCATGTTGCGGCAGCGCGAGGAATTGGGCATCAACGAATACCCGCTGTACACGCGGACAGAAATCGAGTACCTCGAACAACGCTATTTCCCTCTCTTGTTTCAAAAGCCACACGTGTTTGAAAAAAACGGCGAAAAACTCGAGATCACGCTCTATTCGGCTGGCCACATTCTGGGCGCCTGCGGCTTTCTCTTTAAGTACAAGCACCGCTCACTCTTTGTCACAGGGGACGTCCTCTTTCGCAACCAAAAGACACTTAAAGGGGCTTCTTTCCCGAAAATCAAGGTCGACACGCTCGTCATGGAGACGACACGCGGCCTCACCGAGACGGCCGATGCGACGGCCGATGACGAAATGCGGCGCCTCGTCGACGTCATTAACCACACGCTCGATCGCGGCGGATCTTGCCTGATTCCCGTGTTCGCGCTCGGTCGCATGCAAGAGATTCTCTTCATTCTCCACGAGGCTAGGCGTAACAAAAAACTCAAAAACGCTCCCATTTTCTGTTCGGGATTGGGCGTGTCATTGATCGAGGTGTTTGATGAAGTTTCGCGCAAGACGGGCCTCGTTAACTTTCATAAAAAGATCCTGCAGGACCTCAACGCCAAACCCTTACCCAAGGAGACTTACGAGGGAGGAACCTTACCTGATAAGCCATCTATCTACGTTGTGAGCAGCGGCATGGTCATCGAAAACACGCCCTCTTACATGGTTGCGGCGGCACTCCTCGGTTCGAAGCAAAACAGCATCTGCTTTGTCGGCTATTGTGACCCGGAAACGCCCGGCGGAAAACTCCTCGTCTGCGAGCACAACGAGCCCTTTTTCTTCGAGACCATTCCAACGGAAATCCACGCCCGGGCCGCCATCGAGCGCTTTGAACTCAGTGGACATGCCAACCGCGAAGAGCTCCTCCAGCTCGTCTACGACATGGACCCCCGTACGGTCGTCCTGTACCACGGCGACGAAGAGGCCCGCGAATGGGTCTTCGATGAACTCGTCGACCAACACCCCAATTTGCAAGTCATCAACCCAACCCCAGGTGACCCAGTGGCGCTTTAAACCCTCCACAGCGGCTGATTGGGGGTGAGGTTTTGCAAAAAGTGTTCGCAGGGCAGGTAGAGAATGTTGCCTTGTTTTAAAATCTCATGGCCTCGATAGAGAATGGCCAATTGCGCCATTGGGTAGTCGTGGGCAAAGGCTTTGAGACCACGCTGGTCTTCAGGGCGGACTTTTTGCGTGCTCTTCACTTCAAAGGCCCATAAGCCGCTCTCTCCATAGATGACGAAATCCACCTCTAACTGGGCCCGTGTTTGCCAAAAATAGACCTTGTTGGGGACGTCGGTGTAGTCGCACCAGGCATGTAGGTGTTGAAAAATGAGCCCTTCTAGCGCGGCTCCTTCGATTTCTGAAACGCTGTCCAGCGGCCCAGTTGGCCGTATCGATCGGAAAATGCCTGTGTCGAAAAAATAAAACTTTTCCTGGTGTGATAAGAGCCGTTGCGCCCGTTTTGTAAAAACCGACAGGCGATGTCCAAGCAGTAGGTCTTCTAAAATAGAGACATAGGATTCGACGCGTTTTCGTTCGACGGCGCAGTCCCGGGCGATGGATGCCAAATTCAAGGTGCTTCCATGTGAAAAAGAGATCGATTCCAAAAAGCGGCTGAAATCGCCAATATGGCGCGTCAAGCCCTCCATTTGAATTTCTTCGCGAAGGTAGAGACCTGCATAGGCGTTTCTTTTCTCAATGGGTGATACGGCGCCCCAGACGAGGGGTAACATGCCCCAGTTTAGGCCTTTTTCGATCGAAAAAGCTTTACCGAGTTCGGCTGCCATGAACGGATGCATGCGCTTATTGAGCGCCCGCCCGCCCAGCAGGTTCATGCCGCCTTGACGCAGTTTCCGCGGGCTCGAGCCCGTTAGCGCAAATTGCAGGGTCTTGTCTTTTTCGATCAGCAGATGGACAGCATTCAAAATCGTAGGCACCTTTTGCACCTCATCGATGATGAAGGTTTTTCTAGCAGTCCCCGCCTGCACTTCCAGCAGACGCTCGGGATGGCTCGCGTAGATCCGGAAGGTCGCTTCGTCCAGCAGGTCGATATAGACGGCATCAGCCATTTCCTTGCGACACCACAAAGACTTGCCTGTCCCGCGTGGACCCAATAGGAAAAAGCTGTCGGCTGGTTGTTTGAAAAGTCGCCTGATGTTGTTCATGGTTTTGACATTCAATATGGCGAGACAAACTCCATTTTGCAAGTCAAAACGGAGTTGATATCTCCATTTTGCAATGCAATTTGGAGATCGAAACTCCATTTTGCAATGCAATTTGGAGTCGCAACCTCCATTTTGCAACAACCTCCACTTTTTTATGCTTTTGAGTGGCCAAGGTGGGCATTGTGTATTGTATTGAGAACTATGAAAAATGATGGAAAAGAACGCATGCCGTATGACCATCCGGGGGCGTCTTTTTGCGCTTTGTCGACGCCTCCGGGGGAGTCGGCTATCGGCGTCATTCGCGCCAATGGTCCGCTTGCAGAGGCGTTGGCGGTGTCGCTCGCGAAAGTCCCCTACCCTACTCCGCGGCACGCCTATTTTTGCGATTACGTCGCTGTCGATGGCAAGGTGCTCGACGTCATTATTCTGACTTATTTTGAGGCCGGCAAATCCTATACCGGCGATGCCTTGGTCGAGTTGGCTTGCCACGGCAATCCGCTCATTTTGCAAAAAGTGCTGGAGGACCTCTTTAAGCGCGGGTTTCGGCTTGCAGAGCCAGGCGAATTCACGCGTACGGCCTTTCTCAATGGCAAAATGGACCTCTGTCAGGCCGAGGCCGTGGCGGAATTGATTCACGCCCGCAGCGAAAAGGCACTACACATTGCCGAACGTCAGCTCAAAGGGGGTATCAGCGCGCATTACCACTCGATTCTCGACGCCCTAATGGCTGCCATTGCGCACCTGGAGGCCTACATCGATTTTCCCGAGGAAGACCTGCCGTCAGAGGACGCACAGGGGCCATTGCGCGACATCGCGTTTTGCCTGAGTAAAGTGAAAAAGATGCTGGCCACGCGGCATTACAGCGCCCTCCTTCATGAAGGCGTTAAAACGGTCATCTTTGGCGCTCCCAATGCGGGAAAGAGCAGCCTCCTCAATGCCTTCCTGGGTGAGGACCGTGCCCTCGTTAGTCCCGAGCCAGGCACCACGCGCGACTTTCTAGCGGAACGCATTTTGGTGGGTCCGCACGCGCTCCGCATCATCGACACGGCTGGCCTTCATACGCCGACTTCAAAGATTGAGCGTTGTGGCATCGAAAAGACTTTTTTAAAGATAGACGAGGCCGATCTCTGCCTGTTTGTCGTTGACGCGACACGCCCCTACCCTGCTTTTGATGCGGCTCTGTGGGCGGCGCTCGCACATAAACACGTCTTGTTGGTTCTCAATAAGACCGACCTCATGCCCCCACCCTATCCCACCGCAGCGCCCTGGAATGCTCTCCCCTGCTTGCCGATCTCCGCAAAGACAGGCGACGGTATCGACGCACTTAAACGGGCCATTCTCGACGCGGTTGAGGCGGAAGACCTTTCTGAGGACGAAGACCTCATTATCTGCATTAGACACGCCCGTGCGCTCGAGCAGGCTGAAACGGCCCTTGCGGATGCATTCGCTAAGCTCAAGGACGGGGCGCCAGTGGAGCTCGCTGTCTGCGATTTGCGATTTGCGCTTGATTGCATCGGGGGGATTTTGGGCAAGGTGGACAATGAGGTCATTTTGGGCCTTATTTTTTCAAAATTTTGCATAGGGAAGTGAGATGAGGCATGAATAGCAACGACCCAAGATCGACTCAAAATGGCTCTATAGCAAGGCCCGAGGAGCGAGGGCGACAGGAGCCTACTGACGTAGGTGACTTAGCTCGAACGACGAGAACGCCGCTAGAGGCCATTTTGAGTCGATCTTCTTATGATGTGATTGTCTGTGGAGCAGGCCATGCCGGCTGCGAGGCTGCTCTGGCGGCTGCGCGCATGGGCGCTCGTACGCTCTTGCTTACGGGCAACCTCGATACAATCGCCCAAATGAGTTGCAATCCGGCCATCGGCGGTCAAGCCAAGGGCCACATCGTTCGCGAAGTCGACGCACTGGGCGGTGAAATGGCCGTCAATACCGACTTTACTGCCATTCAATTTCGTTTACTGAATCGCTCAAAGGGCCTCGCCGTTCAGGCTCCGCGCGCGCAATGCGACAAAAAGGCCTATCAGTTTCGCATGAAGCAGACGCTAGAGATGCAGCCCAATTTGCACGTCTTTCAGGCCGAAGTGACGGGCTTGATCCTGCGGGATGGTGCCGTTGCGGGTGTCGAGACGAACCTGGGTTGTGCCTTCAAGGGCAAGACGGTGATTTTGACAACGGGCACTTTTTTAAAGGGTATTATGTTTGTCGGCGATGCGACTGTCGAAGGTGGCCGCATGGGGGATTTTGCCGCAAAGAGGCTGTCGAAGTCGCTTTTGGACAGCGGTATTCAGCTGGAGCGTCTCAAGACGGGGACTCCGGCGCGCATATTGGGCCGCAGCATTGACTTTTCTGTCTGCGAGGAGCAGAAGTCTGATTCCGAGCCAACGCTGTTTGCGTTTTACGACACTCGCGAAGAGATGTTCCACGTGGAACAATTGGGTGAAAACAGGGTGGGGTGGGGGCCCAACACGCGTAGCACCTCCTGTTGGATGACGTATACCAATGATCAAACAGAGGCCGTTATTCAGGCCAATTTGCGCCGATCCGCCATGTACGGTGGTAAGATCGAGGGAGTTGGCCCGCGTTACTGTCCGAGTATTGAAGACAAGATTGTTCGCTTCAGCGATAAGGAGCGCCACCGGCTGTTTCTCGAGCCAGAGGGCATTCATACCGACGAGTGGTATATCAACGGCCTCTCCACGAGTATGCCAATGGAGGTCCAGGAGGCCATTATCCGCACCATTCCTGGACTCGAGCAGGCGATTATTACACGTCCAGCCTATGCCGTTGAGTACGATTACGCGCCGCCAACGCAATTGCAGCCCTCGCTGGAATCAAAGTCGATAGGGGGGCTCTTTTGCGCGGGTCAAATTAACGGAACTTCGGGTTACGAAGAGGCTGCCTGCCAGGGCCTCGTTGCGGGTGTCAATGCTGCTGCTAAATGCCTCGGGCTGTCGGAGCTCGTTATCGGTCGAGAAGAAGCCTATACGGGTGTCCTTATCGACGACCTCGTCACCAAGGGCACGCAAGAGCCTTACCGCATGTTCACCAGTCGCGCCGAATACCGCCTCCTTCTCAATCACAACAGCGCTGAACTCCGTTTGATCGACAAGGCCGCCCAGTACAATCTTTTGCCCGAAGCTCGCGTGACCGCCATTCGACAAAAAAAGGCCGCCATCGAGCATTGGGTGAGTCGGTTTGAGGGCACGGGTCTCGACGCCCGCGGGACGCTCGCTGACGCCCTCCGTCGCAACCTTCAAGTCGAGCTCCCCTATGCATTCCAGGCTCTCTCGGGTGCCATTCGCGAGGAAGTTCTCTATCGCGTTCTCTACCGCGGTTACCTCGAAAAAGACTTTGCCCACATTGCCAAAATGAAGGCGATTGACGCCGTCCGCATTCCATCCGACTTCAATTACGAAACACTCAAGGGCCTCCGCAACGAGAGCCTCCAAAAACTCAAGAAGATCCGGCCCCAAACCCTCGGCCAAGCCAGCCGAATCAGCGGCATCAACCCGGCCGACGTCAGCGTCCTTCTGGTCTATCTGCGGAAGTAGGGTGGGTGTCAGTTGTTCTGTGTGCCATGGTTAAGTTTTTTTGAAAGGATATATTGTAATAAATTTCGAGTATTTGAGTGAAATGTCCGATGCGTTTTTCTCGACAAACAGTAAAAAGACAACCGTGATCCAGTGTAATTTTGCGCCGTCAAGGTTTCTCGCTGTGCGGCCTAATTCTGGGCCTAAGGCTTTTTCTGTATCGGAAGAAAGGTTGTTTATCAATGCACCCATACTTAAGCCGCAACAATCATTGTTCTTTTTGAGCCAGTCGGTCCAGCCTTCGGTGTTGGAAAACCACACTCCTCTATCGATCCAGCGTTGTTGATTGTTTTGTACCCAAAGATCCCATTCCCATGGCCAGGCGTTGTCGAGGGCGCGAGCGATTGCCTGGGTCGAAGGAAAGAGGGGTGACTCTTGCTGGTTTATCGTTTGCTGTAATTCGCAGTAAAACACTAAAGAATAGTCATTTTTGTTTTGTTGGATGTGATATGCGTCGCTGTTTGCAATGGCATGTAATAAGATATCTAGAATGGCATTGGAGTTATCCTCTTGATCCACTGTCTGTGGAATTAAAAAGCAAGACTTGCGGAGCCCGCCATTAGGCCTTCCGCTGTCATCGTGTGTGGAGGCGAGAATGAAATTAAAGCGACTGAAGAGGTTGGTTTGATGATGGCTGGGAATTGTATGAAAGGGTAGGATGTGGTCTTTAACACGGTCTTCAGTGTTTTTCTTGCGTTTGTCGATGATATTAAAAGCAAGCTTTTGGGCGGCTTCGATATCGTTTCCTTTAATGAGTTGGTCGATTGTAACCGCGCTGAGCCAAGTGTGAAAAAATAAGATTATCATTATTGCGCGCATAGGGTTCCTTCGATCTGGTGCTTGACAAAGGTTTTGTTAATAAGTGTGGGCTTAATCATTTTGTTGTGTTTCGATCTGACGCTTGTCTATGTATAAATTGTAGTCGTTGACGAAGTCCTGGATTTTTGATTTGGCATCCTCGTTCTCCTCGAGGTAATCTCCGTAAGATCCAAGAATGTCTTCTTGTGATCCAAACTCCTCGTAGGTCAAAATCCCGATAATAGGACAGAACTCTTTGTTGCTCTTGATGTAGCGATCGATGTATATTGGTACGTCGTTCGCGTCTTTTGGTTCATGCATATGTTCAGCTCGCTGCCATTCGATGTCTATTGTGCAAAGCACATCTGACACAGTTAGTGGTCTGCAAATGCTGCCAGCCCACTGCTTGATGAGTTCTGTGCGCGCATCGTCTGGTGTTGCAAGGGCGTAGAAAATGCTCGTAAGGAAGAAAGCAAGGGGAATGGCGTATGTCAGTGTTTTTTTCATAGTAAATAAAATGCTTAAAAAGATTTTATAAAAAGTCAAGCAAAAACGGCAATTTGACAACAAAATCTGTAGTGATAGAGGAAATCATTCACCAAATGGAGCTGCCAATTATTAGATGGTATTAAGGCAGCGTGATACCCAAAAGGGCGGCGGTTTGAGGATTGGTGTGGGTGTGAAAATGGCTGAATTTTTCAATGTGTGGAGTGGGGGAGGCTCCGCTGAGAATGTCGGCGGCCATTTCACCGACGCGTTTGCCGACGTCGTAATCGCTGCAGGCTAAGGCAATCAGGGCTCCCTGTTCGACGGCTTCTGGAAAGGTCGCGAAGGTGGGCATTTTGTGTTGGCTGCAGATTTTGAGAACGAGTGGCAGGGCTGAAGCGACGGTGTTGTCTTGCAATAAAAACAGGATGTCGATTTTCGGCGATAGCGCCTCGAGCGCCTGAGTGATTGCCGCCGTGTTGGTCACGGAGCTGGTTATAACGATCAGCCCACGCCCGCCCGCCTGTCCCTGCAGTTGTTCGAGTGTGGCGACAGAGTTGCTTTCCCCCGCATTGAGCAGTACGCCAATTCGCTTAACGTGCGGCAATACACGCTGAATCAGATCGAGCTGGTCGCCGATCGGCTGTTCAACGTAAACACCGCCAACGTTAGGATGTTTGTCGTCTGGCAGCAGGCCAGCACTCACAGGATCGGAGATTCCCGCGAAGAGCATCGTGCCCTGCGGGTTGATCTGCCGAATCGTTTGCGCGGACGGCGTCGTGATTGCAACAACGACGTCGGGCTGTAGGGTCTTGACCTGCTGTGCGATTTGCAGCGCAATCGACAGGTTGCCCTGCGCGTTGGTTTCAATAAAGCGCACGTTGCCTGGCGAAAATCCACGAGCCTGTAGACCGTCGTGGACGCCGCGCCGCATGTTATCGAGTGAAGGGTGAGCGACGATTTGTGTAATCGCCACCGTTTTTTGACGCAGAGCCGAAGCGGCTACGTCGATATCTTTTTTGCAGCCAAAGAGCAATGCGCTCGCTGCAATCAATAAATAATGCATAAAATTTCCTTACATTTACGTTAATGAGCACAAACAAAACGAACGACTAGGCGCGTTGCCATCGCCATCGTGCTGACGTAAACTGGAAATTCCTCGACATAAAGAGGCCGATTAGTTTTGAGGAAAGACGCGTAGTGTCAAGCACAAATTTCTGATGTAAAAAAAGCGTGAAAACCTTAGAAGATCTGTTAGGATACGTTTTTTTATGTCAAAACCTTTGTACTATCATTCTGCCGAGGAGCTCGTGGCGCTGCTCAATAAAAAGGTCATTTCGTCGGTCGAGCTGACCAGGGCCGTCATCGAGCGCACGCGGGACGTGGAGCCCAAAATAGGTGCCTTTATCAGTGTCAATGAGGCCGATGCTCTCAAGCAAGCCGAGGCGTCTGATAAACGTCGGGCCGAGGGCCGCACTCTGGGCGCGTTGGACGGCATTCCGTTGTCGCCAAAAGACGTCTTGGCAGATGAAAATCAGCCCCTCACCTGCGCCAGCAAGATCCTCAAAGACTTCATCAGCCCCTACACGGGGACTGTCATGCAGCGGTTGCGCAACGCTGGGGCCGTCATTTGGGGCCGCCTCAACCTCGATGAGTTCACCATGGGCTCTTCCAATGAGACGTCGTACTTTAAGCCCTGTTGCAATCCTTGGAATACCGAATGCATACCAGGCGGCAGCAGCGGAGGCAGTGCGGCAGCCATTGCAGCTGGGCAAACCATTCTGGCTCTCGGATCCGACACCGGTGGCTCCATTCGTCAGCCAGCGGCCCTGTGTGGCATTGTAGGGCTTAAGCCAACCTATGGCCGTGTCAGTCGTTTTGGACTCGCCGCCCACGCCAGTTCGCTCGATCAAATCGGTCCCATGACGCGCACTGTCGCCGACGCCGCCCTGGTCATGGAAATCATTGCCGGTCTCGATCCGCACGACTCCACCAGCTACAATGCCCAGGTGCCCGTTTACCGCGAAGCCCTCAAGGCCCATGCCCACGTTCCCAAAAAGCTCGGCATTCTCAAAGAGTTCTTCGGCGACGGTCTCGCTCCCGACATCCGCAGTGTCGTCGAAAAGGCCCTACGCTTTTACGAAAAACAAGGCTGTGAGCTGATCGAGATATCACTGCCCAAAACAACACTCTCTATTCCAGTCTATTACGTCATAGCCACCGCCGAGGCCTCTTCCAACCTCGCCCGCTACGACGGCATTCGTTACACTCACCGCAGCACAAAAGCCAAGGACGGCATTGATCTCTACCGGAAGTCCCGCGAGGAGGGCTTTGGGTCCGAAGTGAAACGCCGTATCATTTTGGGTACCTATGTCCTCAGTAGCGGTCACTATGACGCCTACTACCTGCGCGCCCAAAAGGTCCGCACGCTCATCCGCAACGATTTCATGACGGCCTTTGAGTCCGTCGACGCCATTCTCTGCCCAACCACCCCCAATCCAGCCTTCCGTCGCGGCGAGAAGCTCAATGACCCCCTCGCCATGTACCTCGAAGATATCTACACTGTCCCCGTCAATATCGCCGGCCTCCCCGGCATCTCCATTCCCTGCGGATTCACCACAAATAACCTCCCCGTCGGCCTCCAGATTATAGGAAAACCCTTCCGCGAAGAGGAAATCCTCGGCATCGCCCAAACCTTTGAGGCCAATCACCCCTTTGCCCAACAGACACCTATCCTTTAACCCAAGCGAGAAGAGAACTAAAAAAAATTCCCCTCTCGCGCTCTCTCTTTAAAAACTTTTAGAAATTTGTATTATGTTTGAAACAGTTATAGGCCTAGAAGTTCACGTCCAGTTGAAGACGAAAACAAAGATGTTCACGCGGGCGCCGTATAGGTACGGTTGCGAACCAAACACGCTCACGGATGCCGTTGTTTGGGCCTTACCAGGGGCCTTGCCGGTGATGAATCGGGAGGCGATTATGCAGACAGTGAAAGCGGGTCTGATTTTCGACAGCGAGATTGCGGATATCTGCAAGTGGGACCGCAAGAATTACTTTTATCCGGACCTGCCGAAGGGGTATCAGATATCGCAGTATGACAGGCCGTTATGTCGCGGAGGGACGGTTGAAATCGAGTTAGCGGGCTCGGCGAGGAACATCATGGGAACTCACCGCAAGGTCCTGTTGAACCGCATTCACCTCGAGGAAGACGTCGGTAAGCTCACTCACTTTGACCAGGAAAGCCTCATCGACTACAACCGCGCTGGGACGCCGTTGGCAGAGATCGTTTCGGAGCCCGACATGCACAGCGTCGAGGAGGTCTTTGCTTATTTAAAGTCCTTGCGCATGCATCTGTTGTATGCGGGCATTGCGGACTGCGACATGGAAAAGGGCCAAATGCGTTGCGACGCGAACATCAGCATTCGTCCGAAGGGTGAGACGAAGCTGGGCACCAAGGTAGAGCTCAAAAACCTCAACTCTATCAGCGGTGTTTGCAACGGCGTCAAGTACGAGATTCAGCGCCAGACGGACCTCGTTAATTCGGGTGGACGGGTCGTCCAGGAGACGCGCCGCTGGGATGCCGATAAAAACGTCAGCCTGTCGATGCGTTCCAAGGAGGACGCCCACGATTACCGCTATTTTCCTGATCCCGACCTCATGCCCGTCAAGATTTCTCAGGACATGCGCAACGCCTTGCGGGCCGAGCTGCCGGAATTGCCTTTCCGCAAGCAGGAACGTTACCAGGCGGAGCTGGGCCTGCCGTTCACGATAACGTCCGTAATTTGTCCTGAAAAAGACCTGGCGGACTTCTTTGAGGCCTGCCTCCAGCGCAATCCGAAGCCCAAGGAGATCGCCAACCTGGTTGCCAACGACCTCCTCCGTGAGCTCTCGCAGGCGGGCGACAAGGGATCACTGCCGATTGCCGATAGCCTCGTCAAGCCAGCGCATATTGCTGAGCTCGTTGGGCTTGTCGACTCGGGGGCAATCTCCAAGCCGATCGCCCAGGACGTGTTTAAAAAGATGTTTGCCAGCGGGAAGATGCCAGCGGTGATTGTTCGCGAAGAGGGGCTCACGCAGAGTTCCAACACAGACGAGCTCGAGGCGCTCTGCCAGAAAGCCATCGCCGACAACCCCAAAGCCGTCGAGCAGTATAAGGCCGGCAAAGAGCAGTCCATCAACGCCCTCAAAGGCTCTGTCATGAAAGCCACTCAAGGAAAGGCGAATCCACAGATGATCGATGTGCTCTTGAAACGTTTAATCAAATAAATTCTACGACGCGTTTGCGCATGCACAGGACATTTTTGTCGTTGAGGCGGGTGTATGCGAGGCCGTCCATCAACTGTTCAACGAGAAAGATTCCGAGGCCGCCTATGGGGATGTCGTCGATGTTTTTGGACAGCTTGGGTCGCGGAATGGATCGGATCGGGTCAAAGGGTGCCCCGTCGTCTTCGATCTGGATGGAGATAGCGGAATCTACGTAATCGAGCGTTAGGTGAATCGAGTGTTCCTGCTTGTCTTTAAAAGCGTACGAAACGATATTGGTAAAAATTTCATCCAGGCAGAGCAGGAGGCTGTAACGGATCTTCGCGTCGACACTATATTGAGCACAAAATACCTGTAAATCGCCATTGAGCCGGTTCAACTCCTCGATTTTATTTTTGTACTCCAACAGGATCATGTCGTCGGTGCAGTGAGGTTAAGGGTTTAAGGGCCGATCGTCAATGAAAACAGATCTCCAAAAGAGAGGCGTCGTCGTAAAAAGCCCCCAGGGCTGCTTTGGCACGCGAAAGGATGGTTTGGCTATTGTTGCATTGCGAACACGTCTGGAAAATGTCGAATAAGTGCTGGAGGTTTTTCAGCGACTCTTGATTGCCAGATTCGTAGAGTCCGTCGCTGTAGACGTAGAGCCGACTACCGCTAGGCACCTCAATTGATTCCTGCTGATATGTGATGCCTTCCATGCCTCCAATGACCAGCCCTTTTGCCTGAAGCTTTTGACCAATGCTATGGCCGCTGATGAAGTATGCTGGCGGGTGTCCGCCCGATGCATAGGTGAGCATTCTCGTGTTTTTGTGAAAGACGCCGTACCAAATCGTAAAGTATTTGTTGCCCTGTGACTCCATGTCGAAAGTTGTGTTGAGTTGTGTTAGGACTTCACCTGGATGACGGAAATCGGTATTAACCAGAGACTTCGACCTTAGAATATTCAGGAGCGACGCACCGAGCAGGGCCGCGCCAACGCCGTGTCCACAGACGTCCAACAAATAAACGGCGAAGTGGTCCGGATCAATCCATGAGTACCCCAAGGCGTCTCCCCCGAGCGCACCCGTGCTCAAGTACGACCATTTGGCGTCGAGAATGGCGCCTGCAGAGGGAGGAGGAAACAGGGAAATCAGGTAGCGTTCCGCCTCGTCTAACTCTTGTCGAATGAGCCGCTGACTTTCGGCAAGGGCCTCAAACGCCTTTTGCTTTTCCAAGAGCCGGATGTAAGCTTGCGAGTGGTACCGGATGCGGGCAATGAGCTCGAGCGGATGCGGGTATTTTTGAACAAAGTCATTGGCGCCCATCTTGAATGCCTTGTATTTCATGTTGGCGTCTTCATGCATACAGAGGACGAGAATGGGAATATCGGTCAACGTTTTCTCGCCCCGCAGGCATTCGATGATGTGTCGATTTTTGATTAACGGACAGAGAAAATCAATCAAGATAACGGTCGGATTGACCGTTTTAGCCTTTTCGACGGCGCCAAATGGATCGGCAAAAAACACTGCCGAGAACTCTGGTGCCAGCATGGCCTGTATCGTCTGACAGCCGAGCTTTGTCGGGTCCACAACGAGCACTCGATGTTCAAAGACCGTGTTAGCGTGTCCAGAGTTCATAATCTAAATGAGTTTAAGATCGATGCAAAATGGTCTATAGCGACGTTCTCGTCGTTCGGGCTAGGTCACGTACCAACGTACGCTCCCGTTGCCCTCGCTCCTCGGGCCTGGCTCTAGAGCCATTTTACATCGATCTTGGATTCGTTGAATAGAAAGGATTAAAAGATGCTTTTTTGAAAAAATTTCGCTTTTTGATATAAACCCTTCATTTTGCATCGGTCTTTTTAGAATTATACAAAAAAGCGTTTTCATGCAATTTTTATTTCTATTGGCGTGTATTCATAACCTACAGACAGCATGCAAAATAGATGCAAAAATGTGGCTTTGCGCGAGCATGCATGCCGTAGCGTACATAGAGGTACGTGAGGCAGGCCGCGGAGCGCGAAACGCATTTTGGCGCTATTTTGCATGCTGTCTCATAATCCTAGGCGTCTGTTGATCTCGCTCTGAGGCAGCTCAAAGAAGATGGGCTTGCCGCGAGGGCAGGTGTGCGGGTTTTTACAGTGCATGAGGGCTTCGGCGAGGCGGATAGCCGCTTCTGGCGAGTGAGTGTAGCCCTCTTGAAGCGTTTGCAATGCGGCGTGGCGGGCCATCACTTCGTAGGCGACGTGCGGTTTTTGATCGATGAAATTGCCCTGATAAATGAACTCAGCCATGTCGTAGAGAAAGCGCTCGCCGCGGCTGGGATCGAGCCAAGAGGGTAGGGCGTCGACGCGAAACGTGTTGCCGCCAAAGGGTTCTATGTGGAATCCGCAATGTTCGAAAAAGGCCAGTTTCTTGTTGAACGAAGGGGCGAGAATGGGCGCCAACTCAAGCGAAAGCGGCAACAAGAGGCATTGCGAGCTGACGGTCTCGCCGGCAAACTCTTCTTGAATGCGTTCATACCAGATGCGTTGTTGGGCCGAGTGAGCATTGAAGATGATGAGACCATGGGGGCCGTTAAAGAGCTCGCAGCAGTCGTCGACGGGGCCAATGTAGCGCCAATTGAGGTTGATGGGCAAATTCAGCGCGATCGGCGGTGTTTCGCGCACAGGGGTCGTCATATGACTTGCCAAAGAGAGAGTCTCTTGAGCCAAGAATGGTGTTTCCTCTAGCAAGACTGTGCTGTCAACGACGGGCGCTGTTTGCGGGTGGCATGCCTCGAGAGTGGCGCCGAAGGCCTTCATCACGCATTCTTTGATCTCACTGGGGTTGCGAAACCGTACCTCGCGCTTACCTGGGTGGACGTTGACGTCGACCTCACAGGGATCGATTTCGACAAACAAAAAGGCGACTGGATAGCGGTGTTCGGGAATGTAGCTGTGGTAGGCCTCGGTGATGGCGAAACTGAGCGTCCTGTTTTCGATTGGGCGACGGTTCAAAAATAGCAAAATTTCCTGCCGCGTCGAACGAGAGATTGACGGCTTGCCCACAAGGCCAAAGAGGTGGCAATTGTCGCTATAATCGAACGCAATCAGGTCCTGGGCGACGCTGCCCCAAATCTCGCGAACGCGCTCCAGCAACGTTGGGCATGTCGGCGAGCGAAAGAGCGTCTTGCCGTTCTTGATGAGCGTAAAGGCGACTTGCGGGTGCGCCAGGGCGTAGGTTTTCACGCATTCGACGATGTGGGCCTCTTCCGTGATGTCGCTTTTCAAAAACTTGCGCCGCACGGGCACGTTTTTAAACAACTGCGAAACCTCTATACGCGTCCCGACGGGCATGCCGCATTCCGCTTTGCGAACGAGCTTGCCGGCGTCGACAAACAGCTCGGTTCCAAACGATTCCTTCGTCGATCGCGTCTTGAGGCTGAACTGGGAAACACTGGCAATCGAGGGTAGCGCCTCTCCGCGAAAGCCGAAGGTCTGAATCGAGTTGAGGTCCTCAAAGGCCTGAATTTTGCTGGTTGCGTGACGTTCGAGAGCCAGGAGGGCGTCGTGGAAAGTCATGCCGCAACCGTTGTCTTCGACGCGGATGTAGTCTTTGCCGCCGTTGGAGAATTCGATTTCAACGGCGCTCGCTCCAGCATCGAGGCTGTTTTCCAACAGTTCCTTGACGACGGCAACAGGCCGCTCAACCACTTCGCCGGCTGCGATCTGGTTTACGACACTATCTGCAAGCACCCGTATTTTCATAACCCAAAAGACGTGCGCAAAATAGCGCAAAAATGCATTTCGCGCTCCGCCGACTGCCTCACGTACCATCGTACGCTACGGCAGATCGTACTCGCGCAAAGCCACATTTTTGCATCTATTTTTCACACGTCTTTTTGATTATTAAGGCGTTATGTGTTTCTACGCGAATAAAAAATTTAATTTTTCATGCCCTTGCGCCTCGGGCCTAGATTCTGCAACGCTCTTTCCACTGAGTTTTCATTACATGTTTTTATACAGCCAGTGCTGGGGTCTTCACTGTCTTCAATTTGAAAGAAAAAGTGCTGCCGACGCCCCATTCGCTCTCGACGTTTACAGCGCCGTCCAGCTTTTCGAGAATGCGGTGGACGATCGATAGGCCGAGTCCGTGGCCCTCACTGTTGATTTGGTTGATGCGGTTGAAGGGAACGAAGATGCCAGGAATGTCTTCCGGAGAGATGCCGATGCCCTCGTCTCGGACAAAGAAGGTTGCGTTGTCGTTGTCTTGCGTGAAGCCCACTTCGAGAATCGCAGGCAGTCCTTCCTTGGCATACTTCAGTGCATTTGAGAGGTAATTGAACCAGACTTCTTCGATCCAGGGAGCGTAGCCGAGGATTTTGGGCAGGTCTTTGGCGATGGTGATTTGTGCTTCTTTGAAACGCGGGTGGTTCTCGAGGCGCTTGAGGGCGGCATCGACGACAGGGCGCATGTCGAAGGCTTCGGGCTTGAATTTCTTCTTGCGGACGCTCGACAGGAACAAGAGCTCGTTGACGATTTTGTTGGCTTTGAGTCCGGCGACGTACATGGTGTCGGCGTAATCGGAAATGGCCTTGGCTTCGAGCTCGTTGTTGATGGAAGAGAGGATTTCAGCCATGTTGATGATGCCGTTGAGGGAACTCTTCAGTTCGTGCGCCACGGTATGGGCGAAGGCATCGAGCTCTTGAATGAGCGTGTTTTGCTCATCGATCTTCACTTGCAGCTCTTTTTGTAAACGGCTGATGGTGAGATGGGTGTTGAGTCGGGCGAGGACTTCCTCTTGCTGGAGCGGTTTGGTGATGTAATCGACGGCGCCAACTTCAAAGGCGTCGACCTTGTCCTGGACATCTTGTATGACGCTCAAGAAGATGACGGGAATGTCCTTGGTTTCCGGCATTTTCTTGAGTTGTTCGCAGACTTGAAAGCCATCGAGGCCAGGCATAATCAGGTCCAATAGGATAATGTCTGGAATGGTCGTTTTGGCAATTTCGAGCGCCTTTTCGCCATTGCGCGCGGACAGTAGCCGGAAGTTGAACTGCTTCAAAAAGTCGCAGAGTACCGACAGATTTGTGGGCTCGTCGTCGACTAATAGTATTGTGTGTTGCTCATTCATAACAAAGGTCATTGCAAAAGTGTCTCTAGCGGCGTTCTTCCCGCAGGCAAATGGGGCAAAAAGTTCGTTATCCATCGTGATTCGCCTAGGTCACGCATTTCAATGCGCTCCCGTCGGCTCACACTCGGAAGCCTGTTTCTTGCTACATTTGCCTGCGGGACTGTCGTTCGGGCTAAGTCACGTACCAACGTACGCTCCCGTTGCCCTCGCTCCTCGGGCCTGGCTATAGGCGCATTTTTCAAAGGCCTTTTCCTTTCTCGGAAAAATATACAGCATGGAAGCACAAAAACCTCTGCAAAATGCCGTCAAAGCTTGGCTGTGCGTGGGCACGATCTGGCATAGCGTACATAGGCGTACGTGAGCCAATATGTGTAGCGCGCGAAACGAGCTTTCACGGTATTTTGCAGAGATCTTCATAGCAGGGTTTCTAAGAAGGCAATCACGGCGTCATCGCGAAAGGCTCTGGCGTCGCTCGTTACCTTCTTTATAAAGGGCTTTAATTCTGGTTTGTCTTTGGCGAGTGCGCAACACTTTTCTTTAACGGCCTCTAGGTCGCCCATTTTGGCCAAGGCCAAGAGGCTTTCTATGATGGGTTTGGCTGGGGGAACGATGGCGCTGTCGGGCCCTTTTTCATCTGCCGGAACACCGGTTTCTCCATCGTAAATCCAGGTGAGGCTCAAATGTTGTTCGAGAGAACTCAAGAGTATTTCCAGTGTGATCGGCTTAGCGACGAAGCCATCGCAGCCTGCCTGAAACATCTTTTGCCTCTCGTTCTCCAAGACGCTGGCCGAAACAGCAATAATCGGTGTTTTTTGGAAAGCGATGTGCTTGCGCAACTGTTGGGTCATTTCACAGCCGTCCATTTGAGGCATAATCCAGTCGAGCAAAATAATATCTGGCTTGAATTGTAGTGCCTTTTCGATACCCTCAATGCCGTTGTAGGCCTTTTCGAGCTCAAAGCCGAGAGGCGCCAGCATGCCGACAATGACATCGACATTGGTGGTGTTGTCATCGACGACGAGGATCTTCTTGCGGTCGCCCTGATAGCCGCGGCAGGCCTGTCGGTACTCTTGTTCTTCGATGCGCTGGTGGACGTTTAAGAAGACTTCAGGCAATTCGATGTCGAACCAGAACTGCGAACCCTGGCCAACGCGACTCCAGAGGTTGAGTTCACCGCCCATCATGTGAACGAGCTTGCGACTGATCGACAGCCCTAATCCCGTGCCCTCTGCCTTGTACGTTTGGGAGGCGACTTGATGAAAAGAGTCAAAGATTTTCTTTTGTTCGGCCTCGGGAATGCCTATGCCGGTGTCTTCGACCAAAAAGCGGTAACGCTTGGGCGAGCCTTTGGGGTAGCCGAGTGCCGGGCCGATTTTCAACTTCACGTGGCCCTTGTCGGTGAACTTGACGGCGTTGCCGATGAGGTTGATGAGGATTTGGCGCAGGCGTTGTTCATCTGAAAGGACGACTTGTGGCACCGGGCATTCGAGCGTTGCCGTCTCTGCGACGAAATCGAAGTACTCGACGGCGAAATCGATGCCCTTTTCTTGGGCGCGCAGAATGACAATTTCCCTGATCGTTGTGATGAACTCGGGGAAATGAAAGCCGTTATTTTGCAGACTCATCTTGCCGGCTTCGATTTTGGAGAGGTCGAGAATGTCGTTGATGAGCGTTAAGAGGTGTTCGCCGCTGCGTCGAATGGTGTCCACGCTCTTCAATTGATCGCCGGTAAGCGTTGTGTGGGTCTTGAGGATCTGTGCGTAGCCCAAAATTCCGTTGAGGGGCGTCCGGATCTCGTGGCTCATGTTGGCCAAAAACTTGCTTTTAGCGATGTTGGCCCGCTCGGCGACAATAGCCATCTCCTGGGAACGATCGATGGCGCGCTTCAGTTCCAGCTCGGTGCGCTTTTGCTCGGAAATGTCTTCGGCGATACACAACAAATAATCGGGGTTGCCCTGGTTGTCGAGAATCGGCAGTTTGACGACATGTAAGGTCCTCGGCTCGCCGGAATGCTTGTTTATGACGCATTCTGGCAGCACCTGCTTGATCTTTTGTTGAAAACACGTGATTTCTTTGTCGGTAAACAATTGTTTGAGGGCGTTGTCCTTGTCGGCATCGACCAAGGTTTCGGGATCCCGCCCCATGACGTCGATGGCGCGTATCCCAAAAAAGCTCTCGCACATGCGGTTCCATAAAATGACCTCGCCAAAGCGGTTCTGTTGGACATGTTTGACAAACAGTGCGACGGGCAAAAAGTCGATCATCGTCTGCAAAAATGCCCGGTTTTCTTCGAGCTCTTTTTTCGCCTGCTTCTTCTCCGTGATGTCCCTTAAAATACTCAAGAAGTAGCGTTCCTTGTTGATCGCCAGGCACGAGAGCGACATTTCCGAATGGAACGGTTTGCCGCCTTTGCGCAACAGAACAAATTCGTCGACGCGGCCCAGGGCAAAGTCTTTATCGGCGTCTTCAAAATGCTGGAATTCGTCTTGATAACGCTCCTGTTGTTCCGGTGGCACGAGTTTTGTAAAAAAATTCTCGCCCAAAACATCAACCGCGTCATACCAAAAAATGTTTTCAGCCGCCTCGTTCCAAAAGACGATTTTGCCAGTGCTGTCCATCATGATAATGGCGTCTTGGGCGCAGGACGTGATTTTGTGAAACGTTTCCTCGCGCGCCCGCAGCGACTCTTCGGTCTCTTTGAGCTTTCGCATGATCGAGACAAAGACGTAGATGACGGTGCACAAAATGACGGCAAACATCGTGGCGATCGACACAATGGTTTTCTTGATGGGAGCGATCAGTTGACTCTGATTGATCGAATAAATATATGGGATCGTCTTCCCGTTGATGCGCAGTGGGTAGAAAGTGGACATCACGTCATCGGCAAAAAAACCTTTGTCGAGGGGCCCTATGCGGTTGCCCTCGAGCCCCTCTTGTGTCTCGCGCGTGATGGCGTCCAGAAGCCGCTTATCGGGCGCAAAAGGATCATGCGTAAGCGGAGCGTGTAAGAAAATCGGTCCTTCTTGTTGGATCGTCCAGGTCCAAATCAACGCTCTGCCCAACGATGGAGGCGTCGTGATGGCCGCCAAGAAACGCGCGATATTGATCTCGAGGTAGATTGTGTAACTGAGGCCCTTTGACGTCACTTTTTCGACAACATAATCGCGTTCTGGGCGCATGTCATTGACGTCAGTTTTGCCCATCACCACGAAATAGTTGTGAGCGTCCAAATAAATGTAGCGGTACTCTTCGCGCTCGTTGACAATGATAATGCGCTCCAAGAGGGCCTTGTTTTTGAGGAAAAACTGTTTCAGCCGAATTGCGTTGTCTCGATTTTGAAGCAGGTCGTCCTCAAAGACGGAGCTGAACACACCCATTTTGCAAAAGGATCGCGTGGTTTCAACGACCTCGGCAAACGCAATTTCGATTTCTTGTGCCGAAAACCGTATGTGTTTTTCCAGACTCTCGCGAGCAACGGCCTTTTCGCTGTCGATATTGTGGTTCAAGACGTACCCGCCGATCGACACACACAAAAAAATAACGACGAGACTCGCCACAGCAAACGTCGGAAAGCGCTTGAAGAGACCGTAGGGGGTCCATTGTGTCTCAATGTGTTGCATACTATTCAGATAAGTTGACGAGCATAAACCACTTGATTTCGGGGATAGACACTTTGTAGAAATCAAAAGTGTCGTGGCCGATCTTGATGGCGCACTCATTCGTTGTTGAAAAAAGACGGAAGAGCTTGCGCACTGCCCGCGATGGGCTCATGAAGAGATTTTTAGAAGTGTTGAAGGCTTGAGGGGTGGTGGCATAACCGATGTCGCTTGCAGGAGGTTTTGGGTAGAGATCGAGTAAGGGCTCCAAGCGCTTGTGGATACTGATAAAGGCACCTTCGTCTGTCGTGATGAGAAAAGGGACGTCTTTGAGCTCCCGGTCGAGGGCCGCCTGGAGGTCGTGGACACATACGTCGATGCCCACAACGCCCTCCAGTTCTGAATCGATGTAAACGGGCGCAAGGACACTGATAACAATACCGCGGCCGGCGGGGTCGACGTAGGGCTCGTTCATCCAAATGGCGCTTTTTTGAGGGTTGTGGCGATCGTCAGCCAAATAATAGAACGGGAAATCGGTGATCTTGAGTTGTGGATCGAACTGCAGCGTGACGTCGAAAAATGGGAAAATGCGCGTTAGGCAGTGTTTTTCATTGTAGTAGACCTGAAGGACGCCGTCCACCTCGCCACACACTTTTTTAAATGGCTCATTGAGCGCTTCTGTCAAGTAGGCGACTTCGCGGATGTCTTCTGTCAGCGGGAAGATGGTTGACACAAAAAGGGCGGAGCCACCGTCCGGCAGTCGTTTGAGAAAAACACCAGTAGAGTCTTGGGAAAAAGCAGCCTTGTCGATTGTCTGTAAACTGCGCTGTTTTTGCGCGTAAACTTCGGTAACCTTGAGAGCGAGCCATTCTGCGGCTTCACGTATGCGCATCAGCTTTTTGTCGATTTGCTTGGCGACGGCCTCAACCAGCCGCTTCTTTTTGGCCATTTCCGACGATTTCCGGCTTGCGTCATGCCACGCGAAACCAGAGTATACTCCTGCGCACACAATGAGTGTCAGTACTCCCCACTTGAAACAGGGACAACGACGATAAAGAGAACGCAGCTCTTCCATATCACCTAGTATAAGGTATTTTTCACACACAACACAACAGTGAAACATCGGAATTATGACAAGATTTAAAGCACTATGTAGTTATGACGGCACGGATTACTGTGGTTGGCAGAGTCAGGTGAGCGGGGAGGGCATGCAGGACTACTTGGAGCGGCGATTGGCGGTGATTTTGGGTCAACCGGTGAGAATACACGGAAGTGGTCGGACTGATGCGGGTGTCCATGCTGAGGGGCAGGTTTTCCATTTTGACGGCGAATGGGCGTACGGGCCGGAAACACTATTGAGGGCCTTGCGGGTGGGTTTCCCAAAAACCTTGCAAGTGATATCAGTTGAGGAAGTGGGCGAGGATTTCCACGCGCGATACTCGGTGACGGGAAAATGTTACCGCTACAACTTGTTTTTGGGGCAGGCGAGTCCCTTTGAGGTGCGCTATTGGTGGTCGCTAGGGAAGTGCCGTCTCGACGTTGGGGCAATGCAGACGGCTGCGCAATCGCTGTTGGGGACGCACGATTTCTCCGCCTTTGGTGCGAGTCGAGGAAAGGGCGCCGAGCCCGACAACCCCGTCAAAGACCTCCGCCGTCTCGACGTCGTCCAAGTGGGGCCGCGCCTTACTATCACGACCGAGGCCAGCGGGTATCTGTACAAGATGGTGCGCGGGCTAGTTGGGACGCTCGTGGAGGTCGGCCGCGGCAAGCTTTCTCCAGAAGCGGTCCATGCGATCCTACTCTCCAGGCAACGCTCACCCCTCACTCCATCCGCCCCAGCTCACGGATTGACGCTGGTGAAGGTGGATTACTAAAGGAATACCAACGACATAAGACCGTTTATTATCGACCTTATGTTGTTTGTATTCATTTAGTTAGATCAAAGACCGACACAAAACACCGTCAAAGCTTGGCTTTGCGCGAGCACGATCTGCCGTAGCGTACATAGAAGTACGTGAGGCAGTCGGCGGAGCGCGAAACGAGCTTTCACGGTGTTTTGTGTCGGTCTTTTTTGCTTGCAGTTTTTGCAATAATAGTGAGGGTAGTAAGCCATGAAAACGAAAGAGCGTTGGCTGAAATTGATGGAGGCAATGCTGTTGTCGCGGCTTGGTGACCAGCGTGAGCAGAATTTGATACGGCAGGGGAAGGGCCTTTTTCACGTGTCGGGCATGGGGCATGAGGCCATTGCGGGCGTCGCGATGCAGCTGAACGAGGAAGATTTTTGCTTTCCATATTACCGGGATCGGGCGTTTGCGTTGGCGCGTGGCATCTCGAATTACGACCTGGCCCTGGCTTACTTTGCCCAACGGGAGTCGTCTAGCGGGGGTCGACAGCTGCCGGCGCACTACAGTGACCGCGAGAAGAATGTCTGGTCGCACCTTTCGCCTGTGGCGGCTCACTTGCTGCCTGCGTGCGGAGCGGCTCTCGGAATGAAGCTGGACGGCAAGAAGGGCGTTGTCGTAGCCTCTGTGGGAGACGGCTCGACGCGTCAGGGTGACTTTTTCGAGAGCCTCTGCTTTGCCAAAGAACAATGCTTGCCGGTCCTTTTTATCGTCGAGGACAATGAGATCGCGATCAGCACAGACACTCGCAAAACGTCGCCCTTGAGCTTGGGGATGCTTTCAGAGGAATGGGAAGTGGTCGATGGAAGTGACGCAAGCGCTCTATATGCGACAGCCGAGTCGATGATTAAAAAGATTCGGCATGGAGAAGGGCCGCAGTTCTTGTGGTGTAAGATTTCACGCCTCGGCAGCCATTCCAGCGCAGACGATCACCGTATTTACCGTACAGAGGCCGAAATTGACAATCTGTTGTCTCGGGATCCAGTGAGGTTGCTGAAAGAAAAGTTGCAGCGCGACGGCTTGCTAACGGAAGAGCATTACCGAGAGATGGAAGAGCGGCTTCGAGAGCAGGTTCGGGCCGACTATGATAGGGCGATGCAAGCAGAGAGGCCGAAAGAAGAGGACATGTTTAGCGAACTCTTTGGTAAGCTCAATAAGAAGGCCACGACGCCTATCCTCGAGCCCGGCAAGAGTTACCGAATGGCGGATGCGATTCAGTTGACCTTTGAGCGCACGCTTAAGAGCAACAAGGTTGTCGTGTTCATGGGGGAAGACGTCGCAGACCCGCTTGGAGGCGTGTTCCGCCTGACAAAGGGCCTGTCGAGTCAGTTTCCGGGGCGAGTTATCAATGCCCCATTGGCGGAGTCGACGATTGTGGGTGTTGCCTGCGGTCTGGCGGCTTACGGCAAGCGTCCTGTTTTCGAAATACAGTTTATCGATTTCATTTTTCCGGCCTGGAATCAGCTCGTCCAGAACATGGCAACCCTGCGTTGGCGCTCGTTCGGCGCATGGAAATGCCCGGCCATCATCTACGCGACCTATGGCGGCTATTTGCCCGGCGGAGCTCTCTGGCACAGTCAGGCACAGGAGTCGGCTATCGCGCACTTCCCTGGGCTTCAGTTGGCCATCCCGAGCACGCCCGAGGACGCTACGGGTGTCTTTCAGGCGGCCCTGTCGTCGGAAGACCCAACGGTTATCCTGATTCCCAAACACCTCCTCTGGGCGCACCGCACGACACCGACATCGCTGGAGTCTGTTGAGCTCGGAAAGGCTCGCATTCGGCAGTCCGGAGACGCGGTAACGGTCGTTGCTTGGGGTAACACGACAGAGGTGGTTGAGCAGGCCCTGAATCTTTATTCAGAGAGGAACGGCGTTGAGTTCATTGATCTGCGTTCGATTGTTCCATGGGATCGCGAGACGTTGAAACAATCCGTTCGCAAGACGGGCAGGCTGGTCGTTGTCCAGGAGGATTCGGAGAGTTGTAGCGTCGGCCAGGCGCTGATTGCAACGCTCTTGCAGGATGTCGACACTTGGAATGCCTTTAAAACGCCTCCAGTGCTCGTTTCAAAGGGAGATGTCCATATTGGCTACTCGTCGATCTATGAATATGGCTGCTTGCCGAGCGCTGATCGCGTTTTGAGAGCACTAAACCAAGTGTTAAATACGCAGGCACAGGCGACACCCGCATCGATTCGCGTAACGACGCCAAGCAGTGTCAGTGAGCCCGCTATAGAAGAGGTTCCGGAGACTCTGGCGACGACGCTGCGTTCGATCACCATTCCGCACCTGGGCGAAGGTCTCATGGAGGCGCGTGTCGTGCAAGTCCTGAAAAAACCAGGAGACGCGGTGGCCGTCAACGACGTTCTGTGTGAAATTGAGACCGACAAGGCTGTGTTCCCCGTAGAGTCGCCTTACGAGGGCACTTTGGAGCACTTTTCAGTGGCCGTCAACACGATGGTCGCCATCGGTCAATCGATCGCCGAAATACGAGTGAAGGATCGCATGGAGTCCGGTAATTTCCTAGAGAGCCTCGAGCACGCCAAGGAAGCCTACCTCTCGGACGAGGCCAAGAGCACGGCCCTCTCCCAGGAGATCATTAATTTACTGCAAGGAGTGTTGCCGGCGTCGCTTAGCATGCATGCCAAGTGGGACGCCATTCGAGAGAGCCGTAAGGGCCCGAATCGGCGCATCACGACGACCGCCATGGTTGCTTGGTGCGTTACGCAGGCCATGAAAAAGCATCCGTCGTTCTGCAGACTGCTCCAAAACGGCAAGATCTCACAGCCGCAGGACTGCTTTGACCTCGGCATCGCGGTTGCGCTCGAGGGCGATGTCCTGGACACAGCTGTCATTGAAAACGCAAGTCAGCTCGATTGGGACACGTTTATCAAGGCTTATCGTATGGCGATCGACGCGCTACATTCAGATGAAAAGATCTCCAAGGCGCGGGCTCCTCTCGTTCTCAGCAGTATGGGCTCGTTTGGCATGCGCTCCGGTATGCCCATTGTAGTGCCACCGGCGATGAGCGTGTTGTTTGTCGGCAGTCCTTTCTACGAGCTGATTCACTCAAGTGATGGCCCGATACCTCAGGAGCAAGTGGAGCTCTCATTGACCATCGACCACCGTTGGGTCAACGGAGCTGGTGCCGCTCGCTTCCTCAATTCCATTCGCGACAAAATCGAGTCATTCCAGCTGAACCAGTCGCCCGTCAATCAACTCTCTTGAACGCATGAAACTGCTCGCACTCTTCCTCGTGGCCTGCATCCAGTCGATTCTCTGGGGGCAGTACTCTCTAGGAACGATGCGGGCGATCGTGCTGTTGAAGGTCCTGGGCTACGGGTTTGCGCTCGTCGTTGCGCTCGCCTTCTTTCTGTTTTCGTGCGGTGCGCTGCGGGCCCTTATGGCACGCCACGCGGTGCGCTTATCGACGTTTTTTAGCCGAAAAACCCTGTTGACGGCGATCGTCATAATCGCCAGCTTTGTCTACATGCGGGTTCACGAGCCGACCGGCTACAAAGTCATCATGGATGAGCCTCTGTTGGTCAACACATCCCTTTCGATGCATGAAATGAGGCAAGTAACGGTCATCTCGCAAGCACACTTTTTAGAAAACCGCTTTATTCCGCTCCAAAACTACGTCGACAAGCGCCCGATAATGTTCCCTTTTTTCGTGTCGGTCCTGCACGACTTGACGGGCTATCGGCCGGAAAACGCGTTTTATTTGAATGGTGGCCTGACGCTGGTCTTTCTTATGCTTTGTTACGCGCTGGGTGCGGTTCTGGCGGGTCGATGGGGCGGCATAGGCCTAGTTCTGTTGATGACGGGTCTGCCTATTCTCATTCAGACGGCCAATGGGGCGGGCTTTGAGCTCTTTAGCCTCGTCATGCTGCTCGTGTGCATGCTCTGGGGCGTGGCGTACTTGAAGTATTTTGAGGACGTCTACCTGAACGCGCTCGTCTTCAGCGGCATTTTATTGTGCAATGTCCGCTATGAAAATCCGCTGTACGCGGGCTCGATCGCGCTGCTGGTGCTGGTTGCATGGCTGCAAAACAAGCGCCTCCATCTGACTTTGCCAAGCGCGCTGTCGCCCTTTCTCATGATTCCTTACCTCTGGGGGCATCGGGCGTTTGCCATCAATCCGTCCTTTTGGGAATGCCAGAAGGCGCCGATTCCGCAGCCCTTTGCCGTGGCCTTTTTTGAGAAAAACCTGGGCTTTGGGGGCAGTTTTCTCTTCGACACCTCCATCGCCGGTGGAAACTCTTTGCTGTTGAGCGCCGGCCTCTTTTGTTTTGTGATGCTGGTTGTCGTGGGTTGTACTCGTTGGCGGCGCTTGAATGATGAAACGCGCGTGTTGTGGCTGTTTAGTTTGGCGATCTTGGCCTATTCCGCCCTGCTTCTCTTCTACTACATCGACGTTAACAACGTTATCGCGCGACGCCTGACGCTACCCCTGCACCTCGCCATCGGTTTTTCGATCGTCTGGATGGCTGCTAACTACAAAAATGGTGGCAAGGTTGTGACGGCCATAGCCCTCGTTTACCTCGCTCTGGTGGCTCATCCGCGCATCGTCTCGAGGCAATACACTGAAACGCATTTTTCGGGCGAAAAGATCGACGCTCTCCTCAACTACGCCAAACAAGTTCCACAAAACGTTTTCTGGATCGCCGACTTCCACATCGCTCTCATAAACGAAAAGCGGCCAGCCATCTCGATTGAGCGCGCCAACAAGAACAAGGAAAAGGTGAAGAGCTTTCTGGCGTCGCCCATGCAGTGCTCCGTTTTGATTTTCGAAGACCTCAATTACGACGCCGACAAGCGCGCATGGCTCGTCAATACATCTAAGCACGAGCCGCTCAACGAGGCCTTTGTTCGAGAAACGCTCTTTGAGAAAAACTTCTTTTTTGGCGGCAAAATACGCATCAGTAAGCTCGTCAGAGTCGACGCGGAGGACGCCGTTGACTGGAGCACCGTCAATGCGAAAAACTTTGTAGAGCAATGGACGAAAACGCTGCCATAGGCCTCGTGGACGCGTCTGAGCGCGCGCGTTTTGCGAGCGAGCTAGACACGAATTTTTCTGTCGTTGCGCCTGCGGGAGTTGGGAAAACAACGGCGATCGTCGACCGCATCGTCGGATTGGCGCTTCGAGACAGGCATCGCGAGGATCTCATCCTCCCGCGGCTGCTCGTAGTGACGTACACAAAGGCAGCGGCGGCGGAGATGCAGGACCGCACGCGCTTGCGGTTATTGGAGCACCCGGAGCTGATGCCGCTCTTTTCGAGGGCCTTTTTTGGAACCATTCACAGCCTCTGTTTGCACCTCATGGAGCGCTACGGGCTATTTTTGGGCCTCTCTGGCCAACTGAAACTCGACGCTGCCCGCGAAGCCCGATGGATGCGGTTTTTGAGAAAGCAACAGCTGTTTTCTCTGCTCCCCGAAAGCCACCAACGCTTTTTTCAATACGTGCCGCTGTCGAAATTGCTGTCCTTGACGCCCCAAATGCGCGCCGTCGAGCCCGAAAAACTAGACCAAGAGCCCGAAGTGGATTTTACGGCAATCCTGCAGTTTGTGCCCGACAAGCGCAATGCGGCAAAAGTCGAGGAGGGCAAGGGCGTCGTGAAACGTTGGCTGCTGGCTCGAGAGACTGGTGATGTTGCCGGAGTTCCGCTGTTCAAGCAGGGTGGGGGAGCGTTTCAAGAGCTTTGGCGGTCCGTTTGGGCGCCCTGGCAAGCGTGGTTGGAGTCGGTGTCGACCCACCTATTGCGCAAGTTATCGAGAGCCTTCTTCGAGCAATCCTTGCAGGAGGGCCTGATCGGGTACGATGACATGGTTTTTCTGGCCCTGGAGCTCTTTAAGACGCCAGCGGTGGCTGAACGCATTGCACGGGAGCGCTTTTGCGTGCTCCTCGACGAGGCACAAGACACCGATACGCAGCAATTTGAGCTGTTGTTAAAGTTAGCCGATGACGCTGGACAACCCGGCCCCGGCCGCTTTTCGATGGTGGGCGACCCGCAACAGAGCATTTATGAGCGCGCCGATCTGCAGGATTACCTCGCTCTCTCGGCCCGGTTGGCGCAGTCTGGGTCGCTGACCCCGCTGACGTTTTCCGTCACCATGCGTTGCGAGCAGGCCATTGTTCGGGCGGTCAACGCGCTCTTTCCCTCCATTTTAAGCCCATCAGATGCGACACCCAGCCAGGTCAACTTCGTCCCACTGCACGCCAAGCCAAACGCCGACCCAGGTCAATGTGTTCGCCTGGACCTGGAGGGCGACCCGTGTGATCACATTGCCGACATCGCCCAAACGCTGATTGCGGGTGTCGAAAGGCCATCCGACATCGTCTTTCTCGCTCCCCGACGTCGACAGCTAGCCGCTCTCAAGTCTGTCTTTGACAAAAAGGGCCTGCGTTGCCAGCTCCACTCCAGCGATCGCGTCCTGGGCGACCTTCCGCTCATTCGGTGGATGGCCGGCCTCAGCGTCGTCGCGGCAGACCCGGGTAACGCGTTTGAAGTCGCTGGCGTGTTGGCGGAAATCTTTGGACTCAGCGATGCCGCCATTGCCGAATATGTCTTGACGCGTCCTGGAGAGGTTCACCCGCTGTCCTTACTTTCAGAATGCGGAAATGGCGATGTCGGTGACACACTCAGGGCTCTAAAAAAGCTATTTGACGACACGCAAGACTGGCCGTTGCGCGAACAGGCTGAAGAGTGGATGGAAGGTCTCGTGGAGCGGCTGACGGGCACCGATCGCTTGGAAAACCTGAAGGAGGCGCGCGAATGGCTGTTGTTGGCGGCGACGCAGTGCGAAGCGATAGGCTCGACGCGTTCTGATTGGGCCGAATTTTTAAAGTGCCAGCTGAATGAGCCCTTGTCGGCTAACGAAGTCGATGATACGGCCCTGCAGCTCTTTACTTATCACAAATCGAAGGGCCTCGAGTGGAAAGTCGTTTGCCTGCCCTTTCTCTTTCAGCCTCTCTACCCGCCGGTCGAGGGCTATCCGCGGTTGCAGAAGAACGCAGTTGTCTTTTCAGCACCAGAAGACACTTCTGATGTCGAGGCCTTTGGGCGACTGTTGTATGTGGCCCTGACGCGTGCCCGGTCGCGTTTGGTGTTTTTGAACGACGCAGCGTGTTGGGAAAAGCGCGCCCGCCTCTCACCGGGTGAACATTTACAGTTGCAGACAAGCCAGTTCTGGGGCGCCATCGATCGCTCCATCACTCCACTTGCGGTTCCCAAGCAGCCCCCATCGCTACCCGTAGAGGAGCAAGTCGACCTACAGAGGGCCTCCAGTCTGTTCCGCAATCGGCCCTATCGGGAACGCACTCTGCCGAGCTTGCTGTCCGAGAAAGTCGTCCATTTCGAAAGGCCAACAGAGTCCCTAGGCTCTGAATACGGCCAATGGTGGCACTCGACGCTCGCCCAGGCTCCTTGGGGAACGAAAGATGTGGCTGTCATCGTTTCGTTTCTGCAAAAAGCTACGGAGAAGGCCCCTCATGCCGAAGTCGCTCTGGCAGACGTCGAACGACTGATCGCATCACCGCTCTTTGTCGACATTGTGCGGGCCAGCCTCGTCCGAACAGAAGTGCCCTTCGTGTGGGGGAAATCGGACACCGAGGCCGTCGAGGGCTCCGTAGACCTGCTTTATCTGTCGCAAAACGGCCAGTGGACGGTCGTCGACTGGAAAACCGAACGACTCCCGTTAGCCGTCTTGGAGAAACACTACGCTCCGCAACTGCAGGCCTACCAAAACGCCCTATCCGCGCTCCTCGGCCAGTCCGTTGAGAGCGTGTTGTACGGCGTCTCGTGTAACTGATTTTACTTGTCTGCGCACGTAGAAGTGTTTAGAGAAGTAGGCATGAAAGCGCTAGAGATACGCGGATTATCGGTCGAGATTGCAGGCAAGCCGGTGTTGCGGGAATTGAACCTCGTAGTGCCAAAGGGAGAAGTCCACGCGTTGATGGGGCCCAATGGAACGGGCAAGAGCACGCTGGCCAAGGTACTGGCTGGGAACGCAGATTACAAGGTGACGGGAGGCAGTGTGCTGCTCGACGGAGAGCCGATTTTGGGCCTGCCGCCTCACGAAATCGCCAGAAAAGGGCTCTTCTTGGCCTTTCAATACCCGATGGCGCTGCCGGGTGTCAGCATAGCCAACTTCATCCGAGCGGCCTTGCAGGCCAGAAGTCGCGGCACTCCGTTTTCCGCAACCGCCTATTATCAGGACTTGTATAAGAAGATGGACCTCCTGCAAATAGACCGCAGCTTTACGGCGCGATCGGTCAATGACGGGTTTTCTGGCGGTGAAAAGAAGCGCTGTGAGGTCTTGCAAATGTTGATGTTGGAGCCATCGTATGCCGTTTTGGACGAGACGGACAGCGGCCTAGACATCGATGCTTTGCGGATTGTGGCCGAGGGCGTCAATCATTTGCGGAGTCCCGAACGCGGCTTTTTGGTGATCACGCATTATCAACGTTTGCTGAACTACATTGTGCCGGACGTTGTTCACGTAATCGACGGCGGCAAAATCGTGCAGAGCGGCGACAAGAGCCTCGCCTTAGAGCTGGAATCGACGGGTTATCAAAAGCCAGTAGCAGTCTCATGAATAAAGAGTTACAGGGTATCGATCCATCCGTTGGCAACTTCCATTACGACACGGCTTACGCCTTGGATGCCGGTGTAGGTCTCGATGAGAAGACGGTGCAATACATTTCTGCGGCCAAAGAAGAGGCGCCCTGGTTGCTCAATTTTCGCCAAAAAGCCCTAAAAGTCTTTCAATCGAAGTCGTTGCCGCTGCACTGGGCGCCGGCCGAAATCGCCAACATCGACTTTGCCAAACTCCGCTATTATTTGGCTAAAGGCGGCCCGGTGAGCCGTTCCTGGGACGACGTTCCTGAGGACGTCAAGCGGACCTTCGAGCGTTTGGGCGTGCCAGAAAAGGAACGGAAGTACTTGGCGGGCGTCGAGGCACAGTTTGACAGCGAATCCGCCTATTCTCGCATTCAAGAAAACTTGACCAAGCAAGGCGTGATTTTTGTCGGCTCGACAGAGGGTCTCAAACACTTTCCCGACATTTTCCGGCCCTACTTTGGCCGCGTGATTCCAACGGACGACAACCTCTTTAGCGCGCTCAACAGTGCCGTTTTCAGCGGCGGCAGCTTCATCTACGTCCCACCCGGCGTCAAGGTCAAGCAACCCCTACAGGCCTATTTCCGCATCAACGCAGAGAACTCTGGCCAGTTTGAGCGCACACTCATTATCGCCGATGAGGGCTCGGAGGTCACCTACATTGAAGGTTGCACCGCCCCCCGCTTCGACACCACTAACCTCCATTCGGCCGTCGTTGAGCTCATCGCCAAAAAAGGGGCAAAGATTCAGTACATCACGGTCCAAAACTGGTCTACAAACGTCTACAACCTCGTCACCAAGCGCGCCGTTGCCGAGGAGGCTGCAGAAGTCCGCTGGATCGACTGCAATATAGGCTCCAAGCTGACTATGAAGTACCCTGGCGTTGTCCTCAAGGGTCGAAAAGCACGTGGTGAAGTGTTATCCATTGCACTGGCCAATACCGGCCAACACCAAGATACGGGTGCTAAAATGATCCACGTCGCCGAGGAAACGACGTCGAACATCGTGGCGAAATCAATCTCCATCGGAAAAGGACGCTCATCCTACCGAGGCCTCGTGCACATTCCGAGCGGACTGAAGGGTTGCAAAAACAACACCCAATGCGACGCCCTCCTGATCAATACCGAAAGCCGCACTGACACCTATCCAGCCATTCGCGTCACCGGCGACCTCGCCAGCGTCCAGCACGAGGCCAGCGTCTCCAAGGTTAGCGAAGATCAAATCTTTTACATGCAGCAACGCGGCCTCACGGAAGCCGAAGCCATGAGTTTGAGCGTCAACGGCTTTGTCAACGAACTCGTCCGCGCCTTTCCCATGGAGTACAGCATTGAGCTTAAGCGACTTATCGACATCGAGATGACGGGCGCCATAGGGTAAGAATCGCGCACAATAATGCCAAAATGCGTTTTGCGCTCCGCCGACTGGCCACGGGGAAACCTTTTATAGAATAAAAGGCTTCCCCGACCCCCATCCCAAACACTTTTTAAGCGAAACACAAAAATGCATGCATTTTTATATTTCGCAAAGAAATGGGTGAAGCTGGAATGTCAGCTCTGTCTCTACGGGAGATCGTGCTCGCGCAAAGCCAGTGGCATCTATTTTGCGCGATTCTTTTTGAGGTAGTTGAAGACCTGCTGTTTTCCAACGGTGGATGTTTTTTGCTTGCAAAAGCTAGAAAGAATCATTTGCTTTTTCTTAAGTGCCTAGATGGCGGAATCGGCAGACGCGCCGGACTCAAAATCCGGTTCCCGCAAGGGAGTGAGGGTTCAACCCCCTCTCTAGGTACCATAAGACTGATGCAAAATAACGTGAAAAAGACCGATGATAAATGGTTTCTAGCGGCGTTCTCGTCGTTCGGGCTAAGTCACGTACCACATGTACGCTCCTGTCGCCCTCGCTCCTCGGGCCTGGCCAGACAACCATTTATCATCGGTCTTATGTCATTGGTATTCATTTAGTTAGATTAAAAAACGCTGTAAAATGGATGTAAAAATCTGGCTTTGACATTATTTTGTATCAGTCTTACCATTTTATAAGGCACAATTCACCGGTGTGTTGTTTTGTAAAGCAGAAAAAGGCGCTGAAAGACAAACTTCAGAAAGATGGAACGTTGCGATTATTTATATATGCCCGATGGAACGCGTTTGCGCTATGCGACGTTCAAGCCGAAGGGCAAGGCAGACCACTCCGTTGTCTTGTTGCAGGGTGTGCACTCGACGATCGAGTTTTGCATGGAGCTGACTGACGACTTGTTGGCGCGCAATTACGAGGTGTGGGTCTTCGATTGGCGTGGACAAGGCGGTTCAGACCGATATTTTAAGGGCTCTCAGCGCATTCATATCGACTCTTTCGACAGCTATTTGCGCGACTTGGAATATTTTTTGGCAAAAGTCGTTCGACCCGAGGTCCAAGAGAATCTGTTTTTCCTCGCCTTTTCGATGGGCGGACACCTCTGTATGCGCTACTTGATGGACTGCGACACGTCCTTTCTCAATGGCGCCTTTTTTGTGTCACCAATGTTCGACATCCACACGAGGCCCTACCCGCGATGCCTGACGCCACTTATTCCACTCGCCTGCAAATTGGGACTCAAAGAGCGTTATTTCTTCCGCCACAGGGATTTCAGTCTTCAGCATTACAAATTTGAGGGCAACAAGTCGTGTCATTGCCGCGAACGCTTTCAATACCAGCGGAATGTCCTCTTGCACAATCCGCAATTGGCGACCGGCGGGTTCACGTTTGGCTGGATTCGCGCGTTATTGCAGTCCTTGAGTCACATACATCGGACCGAAAATCTGCAAAAAATTCAGGTGCCCGTCTTCATCGTCGATGCCGGTGAAGAGTACGTTGTCAACGCCAGCCGCGATGCCATAATTGCCTCACACATTCCCAACGCCACTTTACGCACGTATGCTGGAGCCTTTCACAACATTTTGATCGAGGTTGATACCATTCGCTCGCAGTTTCTCGAAGACTTTGATTTTTTTATCAAAAAGGCCACCTCGACTGCCGCCCACACTCCGCATGCCGAAAAGCCCATCGTCCTCTAGTGCGACACATAATTGGCTGCCCGGCAAGGACTCGAACCTTGACAAACTGAGTCAGAGTCAGTTGTGCTACCATTACACCACCAGGCAATAAAATCGTTGCAAAATGTCCTCTAGCGGCGTTCTTCCCGAAGACAAATTGGGCAATAAGTTCGTTATCCTTCGTGATTCGCCTAGGTCACGCATTTCAATGCGCTCCCGTTGGCTCACACTCGGACGCCTGCTTCTTGCCCCATTTGTCTTCGGGACTGTCGTTCGGGCTAGGTCACGTACCAACGTACGTTCCCGTCGCCCTCGTTCCTCGGGCCTTGCTATAAGCTATTTTCCAACGATTTTGCAGATCTTATGGTGTTTGAAAAAACAAGAACTAGAGCTGTTTGGCAATCTTTTTTTCATTGCAAATTTTGCTTTCGATCGAAAATATGTTTTGCACGACGGGTCCTTTTGAAGGCAGTACAAAAATTTTATGCGACATGAACGATTACGATGAAGCAGGCAGTGATAGAGGTTTCTCGGCTCAAACACTCATCGACACCCATTGCCATCCGCAGATTTTCTACCGCCAGGGGCGTCTAGCAACGGTGTTGGAGGCGGCTCGGCGGGCGAACGTTAGCCATATTGTCGCGATAGGGACAGGGCCAGATGATTGGGATGATTCCATTGCTTTGGCAAAGCAAGAGTCATCGGTTTCGTGCACGTTGGGCCTGCATCCGAGCGAAGTCAGCGAGCCCGAATCGCAATTGGAGCTCTTGCGGTCCTTGTTAGCGACCAAACCTCCCTGTGTGGCCATTGGGGAAGTCGGCCTCGATTATTATCACATCAGTGAAGAGCCCACTGTTCGCAAACGCCAGCAGGAACTCCAAGCAGTTGCCTTTTCCGAACAGATCCGTTTGGCCAAGCAATACGACCTGCCCCTCGTTGTCCACGCGCGCTCCGCATTTGACGAGACGCTGCGGTTGTTGGAGGCGGGCGACGTCGACTGGGCCAAGGTTGTCTTTCACTGTTTTTGTGAGACTCCTGAAAAGGCGCAACAGCTGCTGGATCGCGGAACCAAGGTGTCGTTTACGGGCATTATCACGTATAAAAACGCCGCCGTGGTGCGCGAAAGCCTGCGTTTGGTAGGGCTCGACCGCCTGATGTTGGAAACAGACGCCCCCTGGTTAGCTCCACACCCATTGCGCGGCCAGGAAAATGTTCCTGCTTACCTCCTGCGCATCGCCGAATACTGCGCCCAATTCTTTTCATGTTCACTCGAACAGGTTGCCGAACACAGTACGCGGAATGCGCGGGCCTTTTTTGCTTGCTATTCATGACGTGAATAGTTTTAATTCATGACGTGAATAAAATAATCCCACGGTGGACGGAGCCTTTGCTGGAAAAGGCTTTAAGCACAATGCCGGTTGTCGTTATCAGCGGAGCTCGGCAGACGGGCAAAACAACACTGGTAAAGAAGGCAAAAAGTTGCCTCAAGCGAAAGTTTCTCTCTTTTGACGATTTGGATGTCTTAGATCAGGCGAAACGGTCGCCAGACTCATTATTGAATGAGCTTCCTGTAACGATTGACGAGGTGCAGCGGTATCCCGATTTTTTATTGAGTGTAAAAAAGAAAGTCGATGATCAACGCAACCCCGGGATGATTTTGTTAACGGGGTCTGCCAATTTAGCTCTGATGCGAGGAGTCAGTGAAAGTCTAGCGGGTCGAGCGCTCTATGTCGAGCAAGCTCCCTTTTGTGCGGCAGAATGGTTTGGCCGAACAGCAGTATTCACGTTAATCGATGCTTTTTTCGACAAAACAATGCCGCTCGTGGCTCGGAATGATGCCCAAACGTCTTGGGAATCGTCCTTTTTGTCTGGCGGTTATCCTTCCGTCATGCAGCTGCAGTCGCCTGAAGAGCGCAGTTTGTGGCATTCTGGGTATATCAAGACTTACTTAGAGCGCGATCTCAGAATGTTGGGTGAAATCAGCAGCATTATTGATTTCCAGAGGCTGATGCGAATGGCGGCGTTGCGCACGGCGAGACTCTTAAATCAGTCTGAGTTGGCCAGGGACGCAGGCCTTTCGCAATCAACGTGTCATCGTTATCTCAATCTTTTAGAAACGGGTTATCAAATTTCAAGGATGCATAACTTGACGTTGAATAGAGCCAAAGGGTTGGTGAAGAGCGCGAAATTGATGTGGTCCGATTCTGGTATTTGTGCGAACCTCGCCCATATGTACAACGAAGAGGATGTGCGTGGTCGGGCGGATGTCGGGTTTTGGTTGGAACAGCACGTTTTTCAGACTTTGCAGGCGTGGAAAGCCTCTCACTACAATGCATCCATTCATTACTGGCATCAAAGGCCGCACGAGGTCGATTTCGTTTTGCAAAAGGACAATCGTCTCGTGGCCATTGAGATCAAACTGAGTTCGCAGATCCGCACGGATGACATAAAGGGCCTTCAAGCGTTTCAAGAAACATTTAAGCGTCATTTTGCCGTAACGCGGGGCATTGTTATTTACAGCGGCAAGGACATGAAGGACTTAGGCAATGATATGTTGGCCGTTCCCATCCAATCTTTAACATAAAACTCTTAGCTCGCTTTTTTAAAAAAAGGCTCCATGGTAAAGGCCGTTGAAAAATGTTCTATAGCAAGGCCCGAGGAATGAGGGCGACAGGAGCCTACTGACGTAGGTGACTTAGCCAGAACGCCGAGAACGCCGCTACCCATTTTTCAACGGCCTTTTTTTACAAAAATGAATATACGTAATTTCTGCATCATAGCACACGTCGATCACGGCAAAACGACGCTTTCGGATCGTCTTCTGGAAAAGACACACACGGTGTCCAAGCGGGAGATGCAGGATCAGTTGCTGGACTCGATGGACCTCGAGCGCGAACGCGGGATAACCATCAAGTGTCACCCGGTGGCGATGCATTACAAGGCGAAAAATGGCCAAACGTATTTGCTCAATCTGATCGACACCCCTGGACACGTCGATTTCTCGTATGAAGTCTCGCGCAGTTTGGCGGCCTGCGAAGGTGCCCTTCTCTTGGTTGACGCCGCGCAAGGCATTGAGGCACAGACAGTTGCAAACGCTCACCTGGCGTTTAATCAGGGCCTGGTCGTCATTCCGGTCATCAACAAGATCGACCTTCCTGGCGCGCACCCGGAACTCATTCGCAAGCAGCTGGAGGACGTCCTTGCGATAGAGGCCGATCACGCGATTTTGGCCAGCGGCAAGTCTGGTATTGGCATTGAAGAGATTTTAGAGACGGTGATTGAAAAGGTGCCGGAGCCGCGTTTGGCAGATTTCCCGGAACCGCGCGCCCTGGTCTTTGACTGCGTCTTTGACGCTTTCAAGGGCGTTATCTGTTACGTGCGCAACTTTTCTGGAAGCATTCGCCGCGGCGACGAGATTTTACTGATGAATGGCAAGGTCACGTCTCAGGTCAAGGAGGTCGGTGTTTTTGCGCCCAAAATGACGCCGACAGAGGTCCTCGAGAAGGGCCAAGTTGGCTACGTTGTTACGAGCATTAAGTCCGTGGCAGACATCAAGATCGGCGACACCATCACCCACGTCTCGACGCCTGCAAAAGAACCACTCCCGGGCTACAAAGAAGTCCGGCCCATGGTCTTCAGCGGCCTCTATCCGCTCGACACCTCCGATTACGAAAAGCTCAAAACAGCCCTGTCGAAGTTGAACCTCAACGACTCTTCCCTCGTCTACCAATCAGAGAACTCGGCGGCCCTGGGCTTCGGTTTCCGCTGCGGATTTCTCGGCTTGCTGCACATGGAAATCGTCCAAGAGCGTCTCCATCGTGAATACGGCCTGGACATTATCTCGACATACCCCAGCGTCGTCTATGACGTGCTGACAACGCAAGGGCAGCACCTCCTCATCGACAACCCACTCAATTTGCCCGATCCCACCGTCATCGAAAACATCTCCGAGCCCACCATTCGCGCCACCATCCACACTCCCAACGAGTGTATCGGCGATTTACTGGCCATGATCAGTGAAAAGCGCGGCATCTGCGATCACACCGAAACCCTCGATTCCAGCCGCGTTATGCTCGTCTGCAACCTGCCACTCAACGAGATCCTCATCGATTTCAACGACCGCCTCAAGAGCATCACCAAGGGGTACGGCTCCATGGACTACGAAATGGGCGCCTATCAGGTCTCTGACCTCGTTCGCATGGATATTTTGGTCAACAGTGACAGCGTCGATGCCTTTTCCACCATCGTTCACCGCAACAAGGCTGAAGGCAAGGGTCGAGCCCTCTGCGAACGCCTCAAGGACATCCTCCCTCGCCAACTCTTTAAAGTCGCCATCCAGGCCTCCATCGGCAGCAAGGTCATCGCCCGCGAAACCATCGGCGCCCTCCGCAAAGACGTCACCGCCAAGTGCTACGGCGGCGATATCACCCGCAAGAAAAAACTGCTCGAGAAGCAAAAGGAAGGCAAAAAACGCATGAAACAAATCGGCAAGGTCTCCATACCCCAGGAAGCCTTTATCAATATCCTAAAAACCACAACGTAAGACCGAGTCAAAATAGCGCCAAAATGCGTTTTGCGCTCCGCTGACTGCCTCACGTACCTCTATGTACGCTACGGCATTCATGCTCGCGCAAAGCCACATTTTTGCATCTATTTTGCATCGGTCTTTGGCTCGTTGAATAAAAAAGTTTCAAAAGATGCTTTTTTGAAAATGTCGCTTTTTACATAAACATTCATTTTGCATCCGCCTCATTCTGCAGTCTTTTTGACGTAAAGTTGATACAGCGGGAGGCGTAAAATTTTGATTTTTTGACAGTAAATCGTTGTAAAGGCGTCAATAGCGCTTTTGGGGCAAAGCACGGGATCGATATAGGAAGTATCTTTCGTCTGCCATAAATAGTCGTCAAAAGCCATCACTCCACCCACTTTTAGCAAGCGAAATGCCAGTACGGTATCGAACAAAACATCGGAAGCGACGTGTGAGCCATCGATGTAAATCCAGTCGAAAGAGCCTGCCTGTCCCTCTGTCAACAGTTGGCAGAGTATTTTATCGCTGAACCCCTTATGTTTTTTTAGCGTTACTGGGTGTTTGGCAGAAGCTTGTGCTAGACGGACATTTTTGTCAAATCTCGCTTCTATCGGCTGAGTTTGGTTGTCCCAAGTATCAACGCAATGCAATTCAATGGGCCGCTCTGAGGCTAACTTTTGCATGATGTAACACGCAGACGCTCCTTCATAAGAGCCGACTTCCATGAGTTTAGATGGGTTTACTTTGAGAAGCAATGTATCCCAGTTTTTTTTCGCTGCGCCATCAAACCAACTGTTTGTAAACTCAAACGCGGCGGCTGAAAGAGTGGTGACTTCTGATGAAGAAATATCTAATTGCATGATCTCATCATTTTAATTGCAACATCCCATTGTGCGCAACAACAAACTCGAGTTTCGCGCTCCGCCGTCCTGGAGGTTTTTTCAAAAATAAAATTTTTTATATTGACAGTGCTTTCGGTATCGATTCTGATGAAATTATCTTTTTAATCAAAAGCGCTTGATTAGGCGTTTTGAAAGCGCAAAAAAATTTGCTGCAGGGGGACGGGACCACTTAAGTAGAGAAGAAATGTGAACGCCTACGTCACCCCCTGCAGCTCTTGGACTCCTGGGGAAGCCTTATACTGTGTATAGTCGGCTGTTTTCTCCAAATCTTAAAAAAAGATCGATGCAGAATAGCCCAACGACGTTCTTGTCGTTTTGGCTGAGGCGTCGAACTGAAGACGATCCAGGAAGTGATCACCGTGATCGTCTTTTTCGCCTTCTCGATTCTCTACCTCGGTGAAAAAATCCGCTGGAACCACGCCCTCGGCCTCACCCTCATCGCCTTGGGCGCGATTTCCGTTTTCTATAAGGCTAGCTGATTAGTTGTCGTCCTTCTATTTCCATTCGTCATCATCGACACCTTTATCTGTCTTCTCTTCAACCTCATCCAGATTCATTGTCTTGGCTTTTTCAGTTAACGCCTTGAGAATGTCGACTGAACCAACGGTTTCAGGCTTTTCATTGGATGACTTGACAGCAATGGGTGGCGTCTTGGTGTTTACCTTCTCTTTCACGTCCTCGTCCTCGAATGGGTCTTCGCTTGACGCAAAGGCGTTTTGACGTTTATTGAGGACATCTTTGAGGAGGTTGTCTCCCTCATTTTTTTGTTTTTCCGCAAGCTTTCTGTCATCGGCTGGTTTTAGTTTGCCCTTATCGAAACCGACAATGCCAGCCAAGAGGTCCTTTTTGTTGGTATGTTCTTTGCGTTCTTCGATATGTTCTTCGACAGATTCTTGAGTTGTCTCAACTTTATTTTCGCTGACAGCTCCAATTTGACCACGCGCCCGAATGCTCTCCAGGAGCTTATTACGATCTTCCGTCTTGGCTTCTTCCGGCAGGAATTTTTTATCTAAGCCAGACGGCGGCTGTTTGCCAAAACTCGGGGCCTTCATGGTTGGTACAGGTTGTGGTGGAACCTCTTTGTTGGTTGACGTTGGTTGTGGCAACAACTCTAATTTTTCACGAACAAGAATCGGCTGCTCGCTCTCTCTAAACCATTTAGGCTTAAATACGGGCTGATCTAACTCTTTTTGTGGCTCTCGTGGTGTTTCGTTCGAGTTTTTATCTGCCACAGGCTTTTCTTCATCAGCGGGCTTTTTCGGTTGTTCTTCGGGCACACTTCGCTCTTCAATGGGGTCGAGGTGTGTTGATGAAAGAGGCTCTTCGTCTATTTCCACAATCCTCGACGTGTCTGCTGGCTGATTCTCTGCCGGTGGCAACGCAGGTGGTGGAACATCGATGCCGTGCTGATGGAGCCAGTTGTTGACGAGATTCCAGATACCAAGAGTAGCCACACTCAGAACAACATTGGCCAACGATTTAAAAAAGATGGTAGCCCTTCCATCTAGAGGAGTCGGCTGTAGCCAACGCGTCTGTCCGGCACGCTGAGCACCTTCTTGAATTGTATTCAAAGCAATCTTGCCAGCTTCCTGGCCTATTTGTTTCTTGGCCTCATCCACAAGGGACTTGAGAGCCTCACCAACATTGACACTTTTTGGATCTATCTGCATAAAAAACCTTTCTGTTTCCACTTTTAATTATACTCCAGATCTGCAAAGAAAACAAATAAAAGTTGTCTTTTTCGCTCCTTTCGGTTTGGATAGGGGGACTATGGTGAAATTTTTCCTAAAGCTCTCGATATTGCTGAATATTATTTTGTTGGCGTACATTTACTACGGCCACCGCTTGCTCGACACCGGCATAAACTTTTTGCAGGGCGTCAAGAGCAGCACGGAAGACATAAAGCCCTTGCGCGAGGTCTTCAATAAGGAGGAGCCGGCACAAAAGCCCGCCACCACGGATTCCGCCAAACCCCGCAGCGAAAACCGGTTTTAAATGATCGCATCCACGGCTATTGTTTCGCCGCGGGCGGAAATCGGGCGAAATGTGTCTATTGGGCATTACACGGTTGTCGACGAGGGTGTCGTGCTCGAAGACGGCGTTTGCTTGGCTGAGCACGTTGTTGTGCGTCGAGGGACTCACCTGAAGGCGCATTGCAAAGTCGATAGCTTCTGTGTGCTCGGAGGGCTGCCGCAAGACCTCCACTTCGACGCCTCCAAAGACACAGGACTCATCGTCGGGGAAAACACGGTCCTACGCGAGGGCGTCACGCTGCATCGATCGACGCAAGAAGGCAGTCCAACGGAGATCGGCGCTAACGGCTTTCTCATGGGCTATTCGCACGTCGCGCACGATTGCAAGTTGGGCCACAACGTTATTTTAGCCAACAGTGCGCTACTCGGCGGACACGTGAAGCTCGCTGACTACGTCTTTATCGGTGGCAACACCGGCATTCATCAACACATCCACGTCGGCGAAAGCGCCATTGTCAGCGGCTCTTCGGCCATGTCATGCCACGTTCCACCTTTTTCGATGACGGCTGAACGGAACCGCCTTGCCGGCCTCAACCTCGTTGGACTCAAGCGCCGCGGCTTCTCCAGCGACGTCATTGCCGACATCAAACAGTGCTTTTTCGCCGTCTACCACGAAGGCGACTGTTCCCTCAAGGCCAACGCCGAGCGAGCCCTCGCCGATTCCCTGCCCAAGACTCCACAAGGCGCACAGTTCCTAACTTTCTTCGTCGAGCAGAGCGGCCGCTTCGTCCAGAAAAAAGAGCACCTAGTACAAAAAGCCAAATAGCCACAGCGGGATTTTATTACCAAAGCCTATTTCTTTATCGTCTATGACCAAAAAAGAATTGGGTCTATCCTTAATTTGGTTGTAATTTTTCTTTGCCCCACCTAATTCCATAATGCAGTGGTTGACTTCAAAATCACCGACATCGGAATAGGTGACTTCGTATAAACAAGATAGGGCATTGGCAAAAAAAGTTTCTCGAACGGTCCCTATATTGCACGCACTGCCTTTCAAGGCATACATCTGATTGGTATTGTTGAGGTAAATTTTTTCTGGCTTTTCAAGCTGATTAAACCCTCGCGATCTCCTGATTGAGCGGATGAGGTCACCGTTCTCAAGAAAGCGCAAATACGTCTTCAAGGTCCTTTCATCGCCGACATCTACAGCGGCCTTCAAATGCTTGAAATCAGGCTTATAAGGCACGAGTTCAGATAAAACAGCGAGCAATTGTTTGATTTTTTGAAGACTGGCCCCATTGAGGTGAGGGTACACTGCCATTAAGTCACTTTCAAGCGTGGCATGCATACTCTGCTCCAAAGATATAAAAAACAATGCTTCATTTTCGTATTCATTGAAATAGGGATAGTAGCCTTGGCGCAGGTAGGTTTTAAAAAGAGGCAGAATCTTCAGCTGAACGGCATCCAAGGCTCGAATAACACTATCGGCCGCAGCCTCATGATCCCGCATAATGACTTCAAAAGAACAGACCGGGAGGTCGATTTTATGATAGAGCTCAATGTACTCTCTAAATGATAACCCATACAGGCGATAAGCGATGGCTCGCCGCGATAAATCATAGCTGCCCTCATTGATCTCCAGAGAAGAGCTGCCTGATGCTATTACCTTTAATCGCGTAAACGTATCTGTAATACTTTTAATTTCTTGGGCCCAATTTCTGTATTTATGCGTTTCGTCGAAACACAGAAGCTCGCCTCCGTTATTGTAGAATTTTTCAGCAATCGCATACAAAGATTGGCCTTTGAGCAGAAAGTGGTCCGTTGGCAAATACAATATTTTTGTCGAGAGCGGCCCATAGTGAGAGAGCATGTATTGAATGATGACAGTCGTTTTCCCTACCCCTCGCGCTCCAAGCAAAAGCGATAATGGATGCGCAAATGGATTTTGCTGCAGAAAATAGCGCTTATAGGGCTTGTTCTTATTTTTCAAAAAATGTCGACTGAGGTTAAAAAGCTCTTCCATAGGATCGAAATACTATTTTTACGCAAAAAAGTAGGATTGCAATCCTATTTTGCGCCGATTATCTGGGTCCTCAATCATTAGCGAAATTTTATTATCGTGTATCGATTTTACGATGTGCCCTTGAATGGCACCACATTAGAGGCACTCACTCCATCCAACTCTGCGTGTGTCAACACGCCCTCGATGCGCCGTTAGAGAGCTCGACGGGTCGCTGGAGCCTTTTGTGGCGCACTCCTTCTGCATCCGAGAGCGGCTGTGGCTGTTAAAAAAACAAGATATTGGAATGGATTTATCGCTGTTTTTAGAAAAGAATCTTTAAATATAGTATTTTTATAAAAAGTCAAGCTTTTTCGTGATTTTTTTGCAAGTTCAAGTACGAAGTGCAACACGTGACAGGAAAAAAGAGAAGAGAGTTGAAAGGAAGGAGGAGAGATGCAAAGCTGGTGATTTTCTGA
>MIDP01000002.1 GCA_001831095.1 Verrucomicrobia bacterium GWF2_51_19
TGATGTCAAATGGCTCTATAGCAAGGCCCGAGGAGCGAGGGCGACAGGAGCCTACTTTAAGGTAGGTGACTTAGCCCGAACGACGAGAACGCCGCTATAGAGCCATTTGGCATCAGCCTAAGGTCGTTGGTAGAAATAGATCGTAATCAATACTATACAGGTGCCTGGAAGGCAAGCGGCCACGAGGGGATGAAGGACGGTCTGCTCGCCGAGGAGCGCGCAGACACTGCTGAGGACATAGAAGAGGAAAAAGAGGCCAAGGGCCTTGCTGATGCCGACCATAGGGTTGGTCCGGACGCCCGCAATCGAGAACGGGATGGCAAGCCCGACGAGCGCCAAGCACAGGAGCGGGTTCAGCAACACGCTGTAATAGCGAACAACGTAGGGTGCGACGAGCGGGTTGTCATCGTCAAAGTGAGTCTTGATCGTCTGCAGCTCAAAAAACGACAACAGTTTTGGCTTTTTCCGAAAGAGCAACATCATTTGAGGCGTTTCGCGCACATTGGGCAGCTCCTTTTTATCAAAGCCTAGGGACTTGACGGGCTCGCCATTTGCGTCAAATTTCAACGTCCGGCCGTCCACTAACACCCAATGGTCGCCATCAAAGTAGGCCTCGCCGGCATTGTAACGGTCGTGCTCGGCCCCATTTGCATCCAGCTGAAAGACTGTAACGCCATACCCGTGCAGCGTCGTCTCATTGAAACGGTTGAAAAACCACCGGCGGTGCTCCGATGGGTGATCGAACGTCACGTGAAGCAGCACACCCGAATCCTGTTTGCTTCCCTCGCGAAATCGCAAATCGTCGACGATCACCCGGTGCTTTTCCATCGCCAGCGGAATCACACTCGCGTTGAAAAGAAACAAAAAGACCGTCAACACCATCCCCACAATCCACAAGGACCGCAACATCGCCCATAACGACATTCCCGCTGCCCGCATCGCAACCACCTCTTGCGCCTGATGCATCCGATTCAATACGTAAAGCAGCGATATCAGAAACGATACCGGTATCACCACTCCGAAAAATTGCGGCAATAACAACCCGTAATACGCCCAAAGCTCACCTGCCGTCGCCCCATAGTCCATCAACGTCGTCAACTCCTTGTACATGTCCTCCATCACCAAAATCCCCGCCGTCACCAATACAGTCGCCAGAAAGCTTTGGAGCCATTGCAGTAATATGTATTTATCAATAATGCGCATAAATAATCGATTAGCCCCAGGGATCAAAAATCTTCAGCGAAGGAGGAGCAGCCTGATGCAAAATAGATGCACAAATGCGGCTTTGCGCGAGCACGAGGGCCGTAGCGTACATAGACGTACGTGAGGCCATCGGCGGAGCGCGAAACGTATTTGTGCGCTATTTTGCATCAGGCCGCCTCCAGAATGAAGTAAAAGATAAAGAGCGCGCCTAGAATGAGGGTAATGGGAGTTAATTGTTTACGTTTGCCGGAGAGGAGTTTGAGGCCGACGTAGAAGAGAAATCCGAGGCTAAACCCTTTGGCGATGCTGAAGGTCAGTGGTATCATAACCATGGTGAAGAGGGCAGGGGCGGCCTCAGAGAAGTCGTCGAACTTGAGGAAGCGGAGGCCCTGTAGGAGGAAGAGTCCGATGAGAATGAGGACGGGAGCTGTAGCTTCATTGGGAATGATGGCGATGAGGGGGGTAAAGAAAAGGGCGATCGTAAACAGGACGGCGACCGTTACAGCGGTCCATCCGGTGCGTCCGCCGCTCTCGACGCCCGCAGAGGCCTCCATGAAGTTGGTGGCGGTCGACGTGCCCAGGCAGCCGGCGAGCATGGTGGAGAGGGCGCTGACGGAGAGGGCTTTCGAGAAGTGCATTATTTTGCCGTGATGGACAAAGCCTGCCTGCCGAGTGAGGGCGACCAGGGCGCCGAGGACATCAAACATTTGCAACAGCAGCAACGAGAGAATGGGAGCAAAGGCCTTATCGAAGTGTCGGAATGGGAAGAACCAATCGAGTTGGCAAAACAGGGGAGCGACGCTGTGGGGTATCGAGACAAAGGCGGTCGGCATGTGTGTGATGGGCTGACCGTCGAGGCCGTGAATCCAGAAGCCTGCAACGGTGCTGAAGACTACAGCCAGCAGGATGCCGCCCGGGAAACGTCGAATGGTGAGGGCACCCATGAGGAGGATGCTGCCGAGGACTAATAGGACGGTTGGAGAGAGAATATCGCCTTCGCCGACGAGTGTGTTGCTGTTGGCAACGATCACGCCCGTGCTCTTCAGGCCCACAAAGGCGATGAAAAAGCCGATGCCGCACTGGATGCCGATTTTAAGGGAGTCGGAAATGTTGTCGACGATCTTCTTTTTGATGCCTGAGACGATGAGAATAAAGAAAATCACGCCGGTCCAAAAGACGACTGAAAGCGCCTCTTGCCAAGCAAACCCGAGCTTGCCGCAGAGAAAGTAGGCAAAGTAGGTCGCCGTTCCGATCGAGGGACCGATGGTGAAAGGGAAGTGTGTCAACAGGGCCATCAAGAGCGATCCACCTATGACCAACAGAGCGGTAGCCGTAATGAGCGCCCCCTTAGGCATGCCCGTAGCCGACAGTATGTCGGGGTTAACCGCCAAGATGTAGGCCATGGCGGCAAAGGTCGTGAAGCCAGCCAAAATCTCCGTCCGGACAGTCGTGTTGCGTTCTGTGATTACTTTCATCGCCTTTTCATTAAAAGACCCCGCAAGCGATTGGCAAGCTCTTATTGGGAGGCAATAGGCCTTACCAACGATTTCCACTCGCTCTCTAGCTGGGCTGTTTTAAAAACTCAATCAAGTTGAGGTGACGAATGCCGTCAAAGTTGCTGCATAACGGGGAATCGAGGGACAGGAGGTATTTGGGATGTTGATCTTTTATTTTTTGCAAAGGAGCGAGTTCGCGCATCAAACAATCTTCGCTCGAAACCTTCCATGCAATCTGGAAATAAGCAATTTCCTCTCGTCTTTCTGCAATGAAATCGACTTCTAACGTGCCCATGCGGCCAATCGAAACAGTATACCCCCGTTTTTGTAACTCCAAAAAGACGATATTTTCTAAAACGCCAGACTGGTTTTTTGGTTGAAGAGCGAGCGCATTTCTCAAACCGATATCGCCCATGTAGTACTTTTCATAGAGCTCCAAGAGTCGTTTGCCCTTAATGTCATAGCGCGGAACTTTGTAAAAAACAAAGGCTCCACAAAGGTATTCCAAATAATTGTGAATGGTATCCAGCCCCACTTTTATTCTTTGCGCTTTGAGATAATCAGTGATGCTTTTGGCCGAAAAAATATTACCGACATTATCAAATAAATAATGACTGATTTTTGTAAATAAACCGACATTGCGCACTTCAAAACGCGCGATGATATCTTTGAGCAAAATGGTATCGTATAGCGAAGCCATGTATTGATTGATAACCTCATCGCTGCCCTGAAGATTATGAACCGCCGGCAATCCTCCGCGCTTAAAATAGACATCAAATCCTTTAGCCGCATCTTCTGTTTTTGAAAACTCCAAGTACTCAACGAAACTCAAAGGATACATATCAAAGCGCACATAACGCCCCGATAACAGTGTCGCCAAATCAGAAGAGAGAAAGTGTGCATTAGACCCCGTAATGTAAATGTCAAAGCCCTCTCCATGGAGTGAAGCAATTGCTTTTTCCCATTGCTCTATGTTCTGTATCTCGTCGACAAATAGATAACCACCTCGCGGGAGCTTGCCCTTAACATAATCATTCAGGTCTGTGTAATTTCTAATAAAATCAAACTCCAGCGATTCTTTATCGATGTAAACAACGCTATCAACCTTGCGATTCACGTGTTCTTGGATCTGTCTTAAAAAAAAGCTTTTCCCCACACGACGCATCCCCGTGATCACTTTTATGATGGGTTTGTCGATGAAAGGCTTGATTTTTTCTATGTAAAAGGTTCGTGTATACATGATTCTTGTTATTAAAACACAACAACATTCACGTATGCAAGAACATTATGACGTTTTTTTAACGCGAGCACGAGTGAGTCGCAAGGGAGCAAAGCAGGCAAGCCGCTCGCAGCGAACGGTGTTAGGTAAAAAACAAACTGAATGGCACGCACACGACGTTTTCTAAAGATAAAACGTGCTCTCCGAGGTAAAAGATAAAGCCTCGAAAGGTATCACCCAGGCAAGCAGACAGCTCGCGAAAAGCAATTAAGTCTTGCGAGGCAATGCGGTCCGCGGCCTTGCATTCTATACCGACAACTTTATTGCCAGAAGTAAAGAGAAAATCGATCTCTTTCCCTTGATGCGTGCGATAAAAAAAGGCCTCTATCCCAACCGTACTGTGCAACCATTTTCGAAGCTCAGACCACAACCACGTTTCCACCAAAGCTCCATAATACGGGTGTTGCTGCACTTGTTCGACGGTGTTAATCCCCGATAAAAAACAGGCCAAGCCGGAATCGTTCAGGTACACTTTCGGTGTTTTCACCAGACGCTTTCTGATATTAGCATACCAGGGGTGCAGTAGGTTTGTCTGAAACGTGTATTCTAACACCTCTAAATACCGCCCAATGGTACGCTGATCCATTCCCACTTCTACAGCCACATTCTTGACGTTCAGTAAATTTCCGCTGTGAAGGCCGATAAGTTTGTACAATCGCGCGAAACCAAGGATGTCGATCCCCTGTCTCAGGTCTCGAGCGTCCCTTTCAATGTAAGCCATTTGATAGGAAGAGAACCATCGACTTCTAAAAGTGCCATCTTGACTCAGGACGACATCAGGGAAACCGCCATAGAGAACAGCTTCATCCAATTGCGTCCGTGTAAACTTTTTTTGAGCCAGGTGATCCTTTAAGATCTGTTGCTGGTCTCCCTCAAAGCAACTTTGAATGAAATTATAGCGATCTTGCTTCAACTCCATGCGGCTCAGCCCTTCGACGCGAACAATAGCCATTCTCCCAGCCAAGCTCTCTGTGACTCCCGGATAAGCGAGTATGTTTGCAGACCCCGTCAAAAGGAAGCGCCCCGGCATCTTGTTTTCATCAACGCACCGCTTGATGGCGATTAATAGATCTGGGACACGTTGTATTTCATCAATAATGACTGGATGTGTGAATTGCCGAATAAAGCTTTCGGGTGAGCTTTTGGCGGCGTCCAATAGGGAAAGGTCGTCCAAGGTTACGTATTCTGTCAAAAAACCTTTTTCGTAAAGGTCATTGGCCAACGTCGATTTCCCGGCTTGCCTGGCCCCTGTCACCAGCACCACGGGAAAGGTTTTCAAAGATTCACAAATGACTGCTGTAATATGTCTCTCTATCATGCATAAAATAATTACATATCAATGTCATTATTTGCAATCTTTTTTTAACACCTATGCAAAATGGACGCGGGGAGCAAAGCGAGCCTTTGGCAACGGTCTTTTTTTTATTTTTTGCTTGCAAGGTCTCCTAAACCTATCTTTTTTAAGTGTTTTAAGAATCATGACAGAAGAAACCAAGAGAAAAGGTATTTTAGACCTCCGTTGTACCGATGTTGACTTTTTGAAGCGCTACACGACGGAAACCGGCAAGATTTTATCTCAGCGATACACTCGCTTGAGCTCCAAACAGCAGCGTCACGTGACAAACATGATCAAGCGTGCGCGCAATTTGCTGTTGATGAAATAAGGTTGGGGGTGGCCCTCATTCTTCCAGATACAGAAGCCTCGATGGACCGCGTTGTGCGCTCCTTGAGTGAAGGTGATGTCGTTGCCTTGCCGACAGAGACCGTCTATGGTCTGGCGGGCTCTATTTTCCAGGACGATGCCATTCGGACCATTTTTTCCGTCAAGGGACGTCCGCTGATCGATCCCCTCATTGTGCACGTCGGAGATTTTGACCAACTCGATGGAGTGGCCATTCGCGATCCGCGCCTGGATGTCCTCGCCAACGCCTTTTGGCCAGGCCCCTTGACGCTCGTGATGAAAAAGCGGCCCGTTGTTTCCGACCTCATCACGGCAGGTAAGGACACCGTGGCTGTGCGCATGCCCCAGGGCCTATTTCGCCAAGTCCTTCAACGCCTGCAAGTGCCACTGGCCGCCCCGAGCGCCAACCCCTTTGGCTACCTGAGCCCTACAGAAGCCATCCACGTTGAGCGCCACTTGGGCAACCGCATCGGCCTCATTCTCGACGGCGGCCCGTGCGAACGCGGCATCGAGTCGACCATCTTAGACCTCACCACACCCATGCCAACCGTTTTGCGCCTGGGCCCAGTTTCTGTCGAAGCGCTGCAGGCCGTCCTTGGCGTTCCCGTGCTTACAAAAACGAGCGAATGTCACGGCGCTCAGACCGCCCCTGGCATGCTCAAAAAACATTACAGCCCCCAGACCCCATTGACGCTCTTCGACGATCCTTCTAGCCTTCCGAGCATCCTGACGGAAAGAGTTGCTGTCGTCTTGCAACAACGCCCACCCTCCTTTACTCCCGAAACCCACACCTATTGGCTCAGCGAACAGGGCAAACTCGAAGAGGTCGCCCAAAACCTCTTTGCCCTTCTTCAGAAAATCGACCGCAAATACACACACATTTTTATCCAACAATCACCCCCCTCCGGCCTCGGCCTCGCCATCAACGACCGTCTGCAACGAGCCGCTAGCAAGACACCTTAAGACGATCTCCTTGTATTTTCACTTGACGACTATGAAATTTCAAGGATAATGGATCTATGAAACGGTCGTTTTTTCTAGATCAAATACACCATCAATTCTCCGTTCATCCGATTGTGGGACTCATTGGGCCTCGGCAAGTGGGGAAAACCACCCTGGCGACGCAATACGCCGACGCCTACAAAGGGTATTATGGAAGCGTTGCGTTTTTCGATTTGGAAAACCCGACGCATTTTGACTTATTGGAAAACCCCTTACTGGTCTTTGAGCGACAACCGGGCTTGATCATTATTGATGAGATCCAGCGCAAACCAGACTTGTTTCCCGTGTTGCGCGTTTTTGCAGATAAAGGGAAACGGTTTCTCATATTGGGCAGCTCTTCACCCCATTTAATCCAATCATGTGCCGAAAGCTTAGCCGGCAGAATGGCCTACATCGAGCTTGTTCCTTTCTCGATAGACGAAGTCCCCGACCTGAAACAACTCTGGATTCGGGGTGGCTATCCTCGTTCCTATCTGTCTGATAATGAGAACAATAGCTTTGAATGGCGGCGACAGTACATCAAGCATTTCTTGGAGCGAGACATTCCGGCCTTGGGTATAAGTATCCCTGAAAACAGGTTGCGGAAATTTTGGATGATGCTGGCTCATTATCACGGCCAAATTGTCAACTATTCCGAAATAGGGAAATCGCTGCAAGTCAAGGATGCGACCATACGTCGCTATTTGGACCTCTTGGTTGGCACTTTTATGGTTCGTGAATTGCAGCCCTGGCACGCGAATATCTCTAAACGGCAAGTCAAGTCGCCCAAATTTTATTTCAAAGATAGCGGTATTTTGCATTTTTTCTTAAACACAGTGAATGAGACACAATTAGAGTCCCATCCGCAATTGGGCAGCTCATGGGAAGGCTTTTTGCTCGAAACCATCATTCGCAAATACAACGCTTATCCGGAAGAATGTTATTTTTGGGCAACGCAAGCCCAGGCAGAATTGGACTTGTTGATCTTCAAAGGTGGCAAAAAATTGGGATTCGAGTTCAAGTACAGCGACCGGCCTCAAGTAACGAGATCCATGCAAATTGCCCTGCAAGACCTCGGTTTGGACTCGCTGACTGTTGTCTATCCAGGCAATGAAAACTTTGACCTAGGCGACACCATCAAGGTCTGGGGCGTCGGCTCTAATCACTATAATGGTCCTCTACCGTGAAGTCCGCTTTACATCGCTCTTGCCAGAGAGATATTGATCTCGGCCAGGTAGGTCTCTATGCGGCGGGAGAGGTAGCCGTTGCCGATTTGGGCTGGAATGGCGATGACGAGGCCCCAGATGGTCGTGCTGAGAGCAAGGGCGATGCCGTGGACAAAAACTTCTGAGTCCGGAAGGCCCGTCTCCGGTGATATGTTTGAAAAGACCTGCACGAGACCCACAACCGTTCCCAATAGACCGATCATGGGCGCGATGTTTACAATCAGGCCGAGTACGAACAGGCCGCGTTCCATGCGCGACATTTCCCATTCGGCATATGCAGTCACTTCGGAAGCACCGGTGGCGGTTTGAGAGAATGTTAGAATACGGCCCAACACGGTACTCTCGGCAGCCTGCCCTTCCCGTGGAAAAACGTACTTCGGCCGCAGGGCCAAAAAGCGCTCAAAAAAAACGAAGAAGCTCACAAAGCAACACAGCCCCAAGGGCCAC
>MIDP01000003.1 GCA_001831095.1 Verrucomicrobia bacterium GWF2_51_19
CTCTTGAATACGCTGGATCTGCCTTCACGTGGGTTAAAGATCGCCCACCTTTGGGCCAACGAGGCGCGCTATTCGGAGTTTCTCAGTCAACACCCGCAATGGAAGACCGCATGCATACAAACTCGTTATGACTACATTAAAAAAGTCTTGGCGGCAACGGTCACTCGGACGTCCAAAAAGCGTCTGAAAACAGAGAGCATAGACCGCGTTCTCCTGCATCCGATCATCGGGTTGGTCGCCTTTTTCGCTATCATGGGCTCGCTCTTTTGGGCGGTCTTTACGCTTTCCAAGTACCCTGTGGGCTGGATTCAGTCGCTCTTTGGCTTGCTTGCAACGTGGGTAGAGGGTTTCCATTTGCATTCCGGCATACAGAGCTTTCTAATCGACGGCGCCCTGGGCAGCATTGGAAATGTCGTTGTGTTTTTGCCGCAAATCTTGATTCTCTTTTTCTTTCTCAGTCTTTTGGAGTCGACTGGATACCTGCCGCGTGGCGCCTTTCTCGTCGACCGCTGTTTGCGCATTTTTGGCCTTCAGGGGAAGGCGTTCATTCCGCTTTTGAGTTGCTATGGATGCACGATTCCAGGCATTATGGGGACGCGTTGTATGAGGTCAGCCAAAGAGCGCCTGGCCACCATTTTTGTATCACCCTGGTTGAGCTGCTCTGCGCGCCTGCCGGTCTATATCATTCTGATTTCGATTCTTCTACCAAATAACGTCAGCAATTGGACGAAAACCGCCTTGCTCTTTGCCATCTACGCCTTGACGACCCTGGCCGCGTTACTCGTTTCTTTCGTTCTCAGAAAAACGCTGCTTCGTGGGCAGGACGTTTGTCTGCTTGGAGAGCTGCCCAAATACCAAAAGCCTCCGTGGATATTGATTGCGAGCGAGATGTGGGAGCAGACGTTTGCCTTTCTCAAAAAGGCGGGGACGCTGATACTCTTTTTTTCACTCGCGCTTTGGGGTTTGATGCACGTCCCTTACCATCCACACAATCGCTCACAAAACATTTCTGAGAGCGTTGCTGGCCAAGTGGGTCGTTTTTTCGAGCCCGCCCTGAAGCCCCTGGGCTACGATTGGAAGATCGGAATTGGCATTTTGTCGTCCTTTTTTGCGCGCGAAACCTTCATTTCGACTATGAGCATCATCTACGGACTCGAGGATGACAACCCTGCTTCTCGCGACCTCCACAGCCTGATGCTTCAACAAAAAACGAGCGTTGGTAGTCCCGTTTACTCGATTCCCACCTGCATCAGTCTGCTCCTCTTCTTTGCCTTCGCGCAGCAATGCTTCACAACACTCGCCGTCGTCTACCAAGAGACAAAATCCCTCACCTGGGCCATCTCGCAGTTTCTCTTTATGACCGTCTTTGCCTACGGCGTCGCGTGGGCGGCACAGGTTATATTGACACATCTTTTACATCAGTCTTGACTTGAGTTTGACGTAAAATTGCCTAAGTTATAAGCTGTGAAATCGCACGATCTAGACAAAAGACCGATGGACAATTTGCAGCATTCTTTCAAGGGACGTATTTTGGTCACAGGAGGAGCAGGCTTCATCGGCAGCGCGCTGATTTGGGCCCTCAACAAGCGTAACATCGACAATATTCTCGTCTGCGACTTCTTGGGTAATGATGAGCGCTTTAAAAACCTCGTGCCGTTGTCCTTCGCCGACTACATTGAGGCCGACAAGTTGATCGATACCCTCGATTCCCTCAACGACGTCAGGACGGTCTTTCACTTGGGCGCCTGTTCGTCGACTACCGAAAACGACGCCAGCTACCTCATTCGCAACAATTACGAGTACACCAAGACCCTCGCCGCGTGGGCGCTGCGCAAGCATGCAAGATTCGTATATGCCTCGTCGGCAGCTACTTACGGTGATGGCGAACAGGGCATGCGGGACGATGAGGGCCAATTGACGTCGTTGAGGCCGCTAAACATGTACGCGTACTCGAAGCACCTCTTTGACCTCTATGCCAAGCGAAATGGCTTTCTAAACCGCATTTATGGCCTCAAGTACTTCAACGTCTTTGGCCCCAATGAGTCCCACAAGGGCGATATGCGCAGCCTCGTCAACAAGGCCTTTCCCCAAATCCGCGACACCGGCCGCGTCCGCCTCTTCAAGAGCTACAACCCGCAATACACCGATGGCGGCCAATTGCGCGACTTTCTCTACGTCAAAGATGCCGTTGAAATGACGCTCCATTTCGGCTCCACCGACGTCTCTGGAGGCGTTTTCAACCTGGGGTCCGGCGTCGCCAACTCCTGGATAGAGCTCGTTACTCCAATCTTCAAGGCGCTCAACTTGCCTGTAAACATCGACTTCATCGACATGCCTGAGTCCATTCGAAACAAATATCAGTACTTCACGCGCGCCGACATCTCAAAACTGCGCCAGTCCGGCTACGATAATCCAATAATGCCACTCGTCGATGCAGTGACGGATTATGTCAAAAACTACCTCGTGCCAGATAAATCGCTTTCCTGACTATGCCTGAGCTCAGCAAAGATCAGATCCGGAAAATTTTAAAAAAGGTCCGCAATATCGAAATTCGGACCCACAAGACCGTCGTCGAATCGATGTCAGGCGCCTACCAGAGCGTCTTCAAAGGTCAGGGCATGGATTTTGAAGAGGTCCGTGAGTACGCTCCGGGCGACGACGTCCGCTCCATCGACTGGAACATCACCGCCAAGATGAACAAGCCGTTCGTCAAGAAGTTTCGAGAAGAACGCGAACTCACTCTCTGGCTCCTTGTCGACGTCAGCGCGTCCGGCGATTTCGGGTCCGGCGAAAAGTCGAAACGCGAACAGGCCAGTGAATTGGCCGCCGTCCTCGCCTTCTCAGCCATCCGCAACCAAGATAAAGTTGGCCTCATTCTCTTTTCCAATACCGTCGAACGCTTCATTCCCCCAAAAAAAGGCCACACACACGTCCTCCGCCTCATCCGCGAAATCCTCTTCTTTCAGCCGGAAAATAAAGGAACAGACATCCCCGGTGCCCTCAACTTCCTCAACCAGGTCTTCCGACGAAAGAGCATCGTCTTTCTCATCAGCGACTTTCTATCGCACGACGGCCTCCAACAAGATCCCGCCCTCCTCAAGGCACTGCGACTCACTCATCGGCGTCACGACCTCATCTGCTCTCTCCTCAGCGATCCGCGTGAACACACTCTTCCAAATATCGGCCTCCTCGAACTCGAAGACGCCGAAACCGGCGAAACCCTCACAATCAATACCCACAATAACACCCTCCTCGACGCCTACCAAAACGAAACCAACACCCTCCATTCTTCCTTTCTCCAAAAACTCAAACAAATCGGCATCTCCACAATCGCACTCTCAACCCACCAACCCTATGATAAGGCTCTGCGAGAGTTCTTTCTTAAACGCAGAAAGAGCTAAGGCCTCTGGAAAAGTGTCTCTAGCTGCGTTCTTCCCACAGGCAAATGTGGCAATAAGTTCGTTATCCATCGTGATTCGCCTAGGTCACGCATTTCAATGCGCTCCCGCCGGCTCACACTCGGAAGCCTGCTTCTTGCCTCATTTGCCTGTGGGACTGTCGTTCGGGCTAAGTCACCTACCTTAAGTAGGCTCCTGTCGCCCTCGCTCCTCGGGCCTGGCTATAGGCTCATTTTGCAGAGGCCTTATTTTTTGGTACTCGAAAAGTCTAAGAACAGAAGTCTTTTTAAAATTGCGAAATACACAAAATACATACATTTTTATATTTCGCATAAAAAAGTTTTATCCAACAAGTCATGAACGCTGATAAAGTACTCGATACAGTCAAGCTCGCTGACGGGGAAGTATTTTATGATATATTTCCGTCGGTGGAGTGGGTATTTCCGTGGTTTTGGTTATGGGTTGGATTATGGGTATTATTTTTGGTTGGAGTGGGGTGGTGGCTTTTGAAGCGAAAGGAGAGGGCGAGGGTGGTAGTTGTATTGACGCCGTACGAGGTGGCATTGCAGGCAATTGGGGCGTCGAGAGCGCTGATGGGTCAGGCAAAGCCGTTTGCTTCGGCGGTCTCGGATGCTGTGCGGTCGTACTTGGAGAGTGTTTTCAAGATACCCGCGACGGAGCGCACGACGGAGGAGTTTTTTGAAAAAATCGCGCCCAAGCTCGATCTCGCGATGGAAGCCAAGTCGAGGCTGGCGGTCTTTTCCGAAAAGTGTGATCGTGTGAAGTTCAGCCAAGCGGTGTTTGAGCGAAAGGACTTGGAGTTTTTGTATGTGGAGGCGAACACGTTTGTAGAGTCGACGCATGCGGCGGAACAGAAGAAACAAGCAGAAAGTCTCGAGAAACGGCTTTTGCAAAATGGGTCTATAGCAAGATCCGATGAGCAGCGGCCATCATGATCTCCTTTGAACAACCCTATTGCCTGTTGCTACTCTTATTATTGCCGCTCTTCGCCTATTTGCGTGGCAAGATTGGCAAGGAGGCGACGATTCGCTTTTCCAACGTGGGACTGGTTAGGCGGCTGTCGAAAAGGTCGCAATCTGGGCCGGGGCGCGTTGGTTTTTTCTTGCGCCTGCTAGCCTTTGGACTCTTGTTTGTCGCGATGGCAGGCCCGCGGACAGGGAAGTCGCTGTTAGAGCGCAACGCCAGCGGGATCGACATCGTTTTGGCAGTGGACGTCTCTTCGTCGATGCTTGCCCTCGACTTTACTGAAAACAAAAACCACCTCGTCACGCGCCTCGACCTCGCCAAAAACATTCTCCACAACTTTATCGCGAAACGGCCGAATGATCGCATTGGGCTGGTTGCGTTTGCCGGCAACCCGTACCTAGTTGCGCCCCTCACGCTCAATCACGATTATCTCTTTCAAAACCTCGAACGGCTGAAAATTGGCCTTATTGAAGACGGAACGGCCATTGGGTCGGCCATCGCAACGGGCACAAATCGACTACGCAAGCTGACGTCCAAGAGCCGCATACTGATCTTGTTGACTGACGGCGTCAACAACATGGGTGTTGACCCCGTTCTGGCCTCTGAAGCCGCTGCCAGCTTTGATGTCAAAATATACACCATCGCCATGGGCAACGACGGTCCCATTCCATCACTCTACCTCGACGACAAAGGCAAGCCCGCCACCAACATCTGGGGGCAGCCGGACATCGTTTATCAAAATAACGTCCTGGACACCAAAATCTTACAGCAAATCTCGGAAAAGACACACGGCCTTGCTTACCGCGCCAACAATCGTCAACAACTCGAGGCAATCTACGAGAAAATCGACCAGCTCGAAAAGACCGATGTCAAGCTTCTGGAATATGTCCAACACTCTGCCGCATTTCATTGGCCAGCCTGGCTCGCCTTCGCTCTGCTGCTCCTAGAAGCCGCCATTGGGCTTGTCTATCGACGGATACCGTAAGACCGTTGCAAAATGTTCCACGGTGATTGACAATTTCCATTACGTCACCTACAATTGGGGAAATGAAGCGGTATTCCATTATTTTATGGGCGGTTTTGCTTTCGACTTCTGTTTTTGGAACCATCACATGGCACAGTGAAGAGGTCTGTGCGGCCAATGTTCGAGGAGATACGTACGCGGCACTCTACTATGGCGACATCGATGTCAAATACAACAATTACCCTCGTATTGTTTGGGGTCGACCGACCTCGACAAATGGCGGGGCCTTTTACCGTTACAAAAACATTGATGGCTCCTGGGGCGGAACGACTACCAAGTTGCTCATTGACTATTCTCCAGAAACATATGGTTATACAGAACAAATTCGCATCGTGGAGTCGAGAAATGAGAGCAGCGAATTTGCCATTGTGCGCTTGTCGGGAGTTGACGGCACGACTACAAAATTATGGCTAGACTACTATGATGCCGATGTCGGCAGCGATTTCGTACATACACAACTGAGCACGACAACTTTTCGTGATTTCGATATCTACGGAATGAATGCCGTCCAAAGCGATAGCTCGACCGTCTTTACTGTTTATCTCGTTCGTGCCACATCTTCTTCCAATATCTACTTTTCCATTTTGCGAAATGGTGCCACAGCCGACTATCTTGGAACGTCAAACACAATAGCCGCTTCGCTCGCGTATCTGCCATATGACGTAAAAATATTTATTTACAACAAAAATCTACACTTCACTTGGAACGACATTAATACCTACACGTGCTATTATCTACCTGGCACCGAAACGGGTTATATCAATTCGCCCAGCTATTCCTTTGGTTCAGTTTCGCCACTCTACACTGGAGCTTCCAGCAATTATACATCAAGGGAGTTTCAAATTGGGTTTTATAAAGCAACCAATTACCCGTTCACTTTTGGCCGCATTGGTGGGGCATCAAACTCATCAGTCGCGCTTTACAAATACAATGGCAGTGCTTGGACTGAAGGGTTTACGTTTGCAACCGCACCTGCTTTGAGCGGATCAACAAGCAAACACCGTTTAGACCCTGCTACTGGGACATTTGTCTGGACAACTCGAGAAGCCGACGGGACCAATACCATCAAAGTCGCCTATTACGACCCATCTGAACGCTTCTTGATCGTCGAAACCGTTGCCTCAGGGCTACCAGTTATCGGTTTTATCTCCGTCAAACGCAAAGACAGCCGTATTCACATTGCCTATGGAACAGTCTCAACTCCTAAGATATACTATGTCTATGGCGATGTAGAGTAAGACAGATGCAAAATAGCGCAAAAATGCGTTGCGCGCTCCGCTGACTGGCCACGGGGAAAGACTTTTTTGAAAAAAAGTCTCTCCCCGACCCACTCTCCAAAAAACTTTTAAAGCGAAACACAAAAATGCATGCATTTTTATATTTCGCAAAAGAAATTGGAGAAGCCGGATGGATCGCCATGCCGCTACGGCATTCATGCTCGCGCAAAGCCACATTTTTGCATCTATTTTGCATCTGTCTTAGAGTGGCAATAGGGTATGGCATGGCCGCCATTTTTCAACTGGCTTAGGCGTCATACATCAGCTCAGGTGCGCGTATTTTTTAAAAATCTTAAAAAAGTCATTTAAGGTTTGTTGGGGCGATTGCGTCGGAATGGAGTAGTCGTAGAGGTGAGCGAAGGAGAGCTCGTGTGTCGCTTTTGCGAGACGTTTTTGAATCACTTCAGGAGTGTCTTGATCGCGGCCTACGAGGCGCTGTTTAAGTTCTTCTGGAGTGGCCGTCAGAAAAATTGAAACGAGGTTTTTGAGCGATGGTTGCGTGCGTTGCGCAAAGAAAGAAAGGGCACCCTGAACGTCAATACTGAGAATCACGTGAATGCCACTTTGGAGGCGGTTGTCGATCTCGGACCGGAGCGTCCCGTAATGGTGGCCAAAGACATGGGCGTGTTCATAAAAGGCTCCGCTTTGAATGCGTTCTTGAAAAGCTTCTTCAGAGAGAAAATGGTAATGGATGCCGTCTTGCTCACCTGGCCTCGGCGGACGCGTTGTAGCTGTAATGGCAGCTTGGACTTTTGGCGCCAATTGCTGTACAATGTTCTCGACGAGCGTTGTTTTTCCACTCCCCGAGGGACCAGATAAGATGAATAAATAGCCTAACACTGCTTAAGACCATTGCAAAATGTTCTCTAGCGGCGTTCTCGTCGTTCGGGCTAGGTCACGTACGTCAGTACGCTCCCGGTGCCCTCGCTCCTCGGGCCTTGCTATAGAGCCATTTTTCAACGGTCTTTCCTTTCGTTTAAGTTGTTAAAATATACAAAAACCTATCGAAAATACAAGTTTGGCCTTCACGGAAATTTGGGCGCTTAATAGAAAAAGCTTGAGACGACCAGGAGTGTCCCGATTGAGGCCAAGGAAGACCCTAGCACCAAGGGACGTTCCGATTGCTCAAAGAGCCAATGTGTGAATTCTCGCAAGAGAAAGGGCATCGCTCCAACGAAAATGCTTACAACGATCAATCCGTAAACAACTGTAACGAGGACGAGCCTGGCAGATGTTGGTTGCATATATGCGCTGTCTAGCAATACTTTAGCTCCGAGCAGTACGCACGCGGCGACGCCTCGAATCGACAAAAAATCTTCCATTTTGAAAAACGCCCCGACGGCGGCGCCCCCGAAGAGCAAAAATAACCATAATCTATATTGGCCGAAGTCGGCCTCACCGAGCGTCGCGATGTAGTACAAGAACCAAACCGAAGCGATTCCAAAACTCCAAAAGGCGGCGCGCTTCGACCGTAAAAAATGTTCCATTCGCGGGTACAACCAAATTGGGTTTTTAATCAAAAA
>MIDP01000004.1 GCA_001831095.1 Verrucomicrobia bacterium GWF2_51_19
CTCCTCTTTATCGATAACATCTTCCGCTTTTCACAGGCCGGATCAGAGGTGTCTGCTCTTCTCGGACGCTCGCCATCAGCTGTCGGTTACCAGCCAACGCTCAGCCAGGAAATGGGTGAACTCCAAGAACGTATAACGTCCACCAAACGCGGCTCTATCACCTCGTTCCAGGCCGTCTACGTACCCGCAGATGACCTCACCGACCCAGCGCCCGCCAATACCTTCGCCCACCTAGACTCCACCATCGTCCTCGAACGCCGTATCTCCGCTCTCGGAATCTACCCGGCGGTCGACCCCCTCGCCTCTACCTCGAAGGCCCTCGACCCCGTTATCGTCGGCGAAGAACACTTCCGCGTTGCCCGAGGCGTTCAGAGCGTCCTCCAGCGCTATAAGGACCTCCAGGATATCATCGCCATTCTCGGTATCGACGAGCTCGCTCCAGAAGATAAACTCATCGTCGGTCGCGCCCGCCGTATCCAGAAATTCCTCTCCCAGCCATTCCACGTCGCCGAAACTTTTACCGGCATTCCCGGTAAATACGTCCATGTCGCCGATACCGTCAAGGGTTTTGCTCAAATCCTCGACGGCCTCTTCGACTCTATTCCAGAAAATGATTTCTTTATGAAAGGTGGTATCGCAGACGTAGGAACTGCCTAGGAGAACCGGAGAAACCTTTTATGGAATAAAAGGTTTCCCCAGACCCCTTCCAAAACACTTTTATTAAAACAGACCTCAGAGCGTTCGAGTTTTTTAGCGAAGCTAAAAACATCGAACGCAATAAAAGGGGTCCGGGGGCCGCTGCCCCCGGCGTGGTCCAGGGCGCGGAGCCCTGGGTTGAAATAACGATATGCAGATTAAGATAATAACACCAGAAGGGCTCGCCTTCGAAAGTAAGGTAGAGACAGTAGTTTTGCCGACGGACTTAGGGGAGACGGGCATATTGCCGGGTCACATACCGTTGACATCTGTATTGGTGCCTGGGGACGTGCAGGTGTACAAGTGTGGCGGTGTAGAGCACGTTGCTGTGGACAAAGGTTTTTTCAGAGTGAAGGGGGACGTGATATCGGTGTTGACTGAGGCGGCGATCGACGTAAAGGCGATAGACCTAGGGGTGATTGCGGAAGCGCGGGCAAAGGCGGAGGCGTCGCTGGAAAAGGCGCAGAGGGATCCTGGCTTTGATCCCGATGAGTTGGAACGTCTCGAGGCGATTATCCGGTTTAACATCAATCAGCAATTGATAAAGTCGAAGCTGAAGTAGCCCTCAATCATTAGCTGTTTCATACCTCAATAATGGATGGAGTTAGCTGCCTCAACGCAATTTTTTTATGGCTTTTTTGTGAGTTTGTTATACGTTAATGTGAATGGAATTACAGGTATTCATCATGGCGGGGGGGAGCGGCGAACGTTTTTGGCCCATCAGTCGAAAAGAGATGCCAAAGCACTTGTTCCCGATCATCGGAGACAAGCCCATGCTCGATCAGACGGCCGACCGCGTAGCGGCCCTGGTGGCGCCAGAAAACCTGTTTGTCATCAGCAACGCGCTGCAAAAAGGAAAGATTTTAGAGCACTGCAAGAGCGTGTGTGCGCAACAGATTTTGACAGAGCCAGAGGCGAGAAATACGGCGGCGGTCGTCGCCTTTGCAGCCATGGTAGCGGCGAACAAGGACCCAGATGCTGCTGTTCTTTTGCTACCAGCTGACGCCTATGTGAGCTCCCTGGAAGCCTTTCAAAATGACATCCGCAAGGCCCTCAATGTTATCAAACATCACGACAGGCTGCTCACCTTGGGCATTGTCGCGAATCGGCCGTCGACAAATTATGGCTATATCGAAAGGGGTGGCCGTGTCCAAGACGATTGTTTTGATATCCAGCGTTTTGTGGAAAAGCCCAACCTTGCCATGGCTGAAAAGTACGTCGCCGACGGGTTTTTGTGGAATTCAGGAATCATCTTCGCCTCCGCAAGGGCCTTGTTGAGCGCATTCCGACGTTATGCACCCGACTTTGACCACGTTATAGGCGACATGCAACGCGACCTTGACAGCGGCAAGTCCATGGAAGGCGTCTTGGAGGCCCATTTCAAACGTTTCCCGAAAAACTCCTTTGACTACGTCATCTGGGAAAATGCACGCGATGCGATGGTTATGGAGGCCTCATTTGACTGGGACGACGTCGGTGAATGGACCGCACTGGAGCGTCACGAAACGCCAGACGCAGCTGAAAACGTTGTCAAGGGCAAGGCCTGCCTCCACCAAAGTCATAACAATATTGTCGTCAACGCGCAACCCGACCACATCATCGCGCTCAGCGGTCTGGATAGCTTTGTAGTCGTCCACACGCCTCAGGCAACGCTCGTCTGCCCGAAATCCTGCGCCCACAACATCAAAGACCTCCTCGCCGAACTGAAAACGCGCGAACCCAACTTCTTGTAACTGTGGATATCAAATACATCAATTCCTACACTGGCCAACTCGAGACCGAACAGGTCTTTGGAGAAAAATCGCTGCGCTGGCTCTATGAAGGCTCCGGACGTGGTCTGTTGCCGTTGATCGCTCGGCCATGGCTCTCGAAGTTTTACGGCTGGAAAATGCGCCAACGGGGCTCTCAAAAGCTCATTGCCAACTTTGTCCGCCGCTATGGAATCGATCTGTCCCGCTTCGAGCGCAAACAGCCAGAAGACTACACTTCATTCAACGACTTTTTCACGCGCAAACTCGACCCGCAATATCTAATAAAAGGTGACACCGCCGTCTTTCCAGCTGACGGCCGCCATCTCGGCTTCCAACGAGCCGCTGATATTGGCGATATCTGGGTAAAGGGGCAGCCGTTTTCTCTAAAAACGTTGCTGCAGTCCGCAGCGCTCGCCGAAAAATATGCAGGGGCGGCCCTCCTGCTGTCTCGCCTCTGCCCACTCGACTACCACCGTTTCCATTTTCCCGTTTCCGGAAAGGTCGGCCCCACGCGCTGCATCAACGGCCCTCTGTTCTCCGTCAACCCCATTGCGCTGCGAAAAAATATCCGCTTTTTACTCGAAAATAAACGCTACCTTACCGAGATCGAGACTGAAAACTTTGGCCCCGTCATGTGCGTGGAGATTGGCGCCACGTGCGTCGGCTCTGTCATACAGACACACGACGCCACCAGCTGCCTCGCCGGCCAAGAAAAGGGCTATTTCCAATTCGGTGGCTCATCCATCATTACGCTCTTTTCAAAAAATATTACCCTGCCATCGCCACTCCTCGAGGCGACAGCCAAAGGCTACGAACTCTTCGTCCGATACGGAAGCCAGTTGAAAAACAGTGGTCAGGTGATTTTTTAACTTGCAAGATTCTCAAAGGATGTCATTGGGTTAAACAGGTACCTATGAAACAGCTGGTTATTGCAGAAAAACCGAGTGTTGCCAAAGACTTAGCGGCGGCATTGGGAAAGTTTACCAAGGGAAAAGATTTCTTTGAAAATGACACCTACATCATCACGTCGGCGGTGGGACACATTGTAGAGCTCTTCATGCCAGAGGACTTTGATCCGCAGTGGAAAAGTTGGAAGCCCAGCCTGTTGCCAATCTTGCCAGAACAGTTCAAGCTCAAGGCGATTGCAAAGAGCAAGGACCGTTTTTCTGTCATCAAAAAGTTGATGCAGCGCGAAGATGTCGAGTCGATGATCAACGCCTGTGACGCCGGCCGAGAAGGTGAGCTGATTTTTGCCTACATTTACGAGTTGTCGAAGACAAAAAAGCCGTTTCAGCGCCTCTGGCTGTCGTCGATGACACCCGCAGCTATCTGCACCGCCTTTCAACACTTGAAGACCGCTGAAGAAATGCGTCCGCTCGAAGACGCTGCACGGTGTCGATCGGAATCAGACTGGGTTATCGGCATCAATGGGACCCGCGTATTGACAAATAAGATGTCTCGAGGCATGGGGCGCGGTGTCAGTGCCGTTGGCCGCGTTCAGACACCGACTTTGACCCTCGTCGTCGACCGCGAGCACGAAATTCGCACATTTAAATCGCGCCCATTCTGGTCCATCGAGGGCGAATTTAAGATCATCAATGGCATCTATAAGGGTGTCTTGCAGCGCTCCGATTTCAAAAAATCAGACGACGTCCATGACCGTTCTGACCGCATTTGGACAAAGAAGGACGCTGAGGCCATCGTTTCGTTTTTGTCGGAAAATCAGCGGGCAACCGTCGAAGAAAAGAAAAAGCGCACCAAACAAATCGCACCCCGGCTCTACGACCTCACGACATTACAACGCGAGGCCAACAGCCGTTTCGGGTTTTCCGCAAGCAGCACACTTGCCATCGCGCAATCCCTGTACGAGCGCCATAAGGTCTTGACCTATCCGCGAACCGACTCCAAGGCCCTCCCCGAAGACTACGCGCCCGTTTGCTTGAGAGCTCTTCAGGCTCTTCCGAGCGAATTGCAGCCCTTTGCGCAGAAAATCCAGGCCAAAAACTGGGTCAATCCGCACGTCAAACGCAATTTCAACAACAAGGATGTCAGCGATCACTTCGCCATCATTCCCACCGACCAGACGCCCTCAGGCTTGTCCCCACAAGAGCAAAAGATCTACGATATGGTCGCCAAACGCTTTCTGGCAGCCTTTTACCCAGAGGCCGAATTCGACGTCACCACGCGCATCAGCCATGTCGACGTGTACGCCTTCAAGACAGAAGGCAAGGTGCTCGTCGAGGCCGGCTGGCTGGAAGTTTATGGCCGCGAAGGCGCGAAGGAAGAGTTACCGGCACTCTGCGAAGCCGATGGCAAGCCCACTCAAGCGCACCTCAACAAGACAGAATTGATCGAAGACGCCACCAAACCGCCTCCAAGGTACACGGAAGCCACGCTCTTGTCTGCCATGGAAAACGCTGGCAAGCTCGTCGAAGATGAGGAATTGGCCGAGGCTATGAAGGAACGCGGCCTTGGAACGCCCGCCACGCGCGCTCAAACGATAGAGCACCTCATCGCCCTCAAGTACATCGACCGCGATAAAAAAGATTTATTTCCAAACCCCAAAGCTGAAGACGTTATCGCCTTTTTGAAAATTACTCACATTGAAGACTTGACGAGCCCAGCAATGACTGGAGAATGGGAGTATAAGCTTCGTAAAATCCAAGAAGGAACGTTTTCTCGCAAAGCATTCATGAAGGACATTTACGAGCTCGCAAAAAACATCGTCGAAAAAACCATGCTATTCAAAGAATCGACCGATACCGCACGTTTTGCGAATATTAGTGCCCCAACCGATGGGAAACCTCTCATCGACACCCTCAACGCCTACAAATCCCAGGACGGCAAGTTTACGATCTACAAGACGATCGGTAACCGCCGCATGGAAGATGTAGAGATTCAAAAGCTCATCAACGAGCGCAAAGTGGGTCCCTTAGAAGGCTTCCGCTCAAAATACGGCAAGCCCTACGTTGCCACGCTCGAGCTCGATGATACCAACAAGGTCCGCTTTGTGTTTGAAAACGCAAAGGACTCCTTTGACACCACCCAGGTCGATCTCCCGACAAAGGAAGAGCTGGCATCGTACGACGTCATGGGCAAGTGCCCTTGCTGCGAAAAAGGCAATGTCTACGACACCCCCAATGCCTACCTCTGTGAAAATTACCTGAAGTCGGCCACACCTTGCAAGTTCCGCGTTACACGGACACTCCTGACACGCCAGGTTCCTCCCGAGCAGTTCATGAAGCTCATCAAGGATCGCAAGACCGACGTGCTCGACAAATTCAAGTCCAAGCGCACTGGCAAGTACTTCTCCGCATCCCTGATCCTCAAAAAGAGCGGCGAAATTGGCTTCGAGTTTCCACAAAAAGCAGAGAGTAAGTAGTTGAGATGGATGCCAATTTAACAAAGTCTAAGCCGGCGACAAGGACTCCGTGTGATGTGTCCGTCCTCGATCGGTGTTGCTTGAAGGCTTTCATCTTTGACCTCGATGGCACACTCGTCGACAGCATGCCGCTTTATTTTGAGGCCTGGACTTTTGCCTTACAGTCGCAACACACTGGATTGGAGCCGGATGAAGAGCTGTTTTACAGTTGGGGCGGACGCAGTTTTACGCGATCTGTTGCCGATTTTGAAAAACACCACAACGTCAAACTCGATTGTGAACGCGCCGAGCGAGACCTTTACCAATACGTTGTGAAAAAGGTCCCCACCATCAGAGCTAAGGACGACGTTTTGTCTCTCGCCAATACACTTACCAAGCATTTTCCTGTAGCGATTGTCACCGGAAATAAGGCCGAAATGGTCCACCTCTTTCTCACACAAGTCGGGGCGACACACTTGGCGAAAATCCTTGTCAGTCAAGGGGATACCTTATTGGGTAAACCCTATGCTGACCCTTACCTGCTCGCTGCACAAAAAATGAATGTCCTTCCGCAGCATTGCCTCGTATTCGAAGACTCCGAAACTGGCTTTCAAGGCGCAACCGCCGCCGGCATGCCCTACGTTGACGCCACCAACGCCGCCCAAGTAGAACATGTCACGACGTTCCTAAAGAAACAAATGAAGGCTTGAAGAGACCGATGCAAAATGGTCTCTAGCTGCGTTCTCGTCGTTCGGGCTAAGTCACGTACCGACGTACGCTCCTGTCGCCCTCGCTCCTCGGGCCTTGCTATAGAGCCATTTTGCATCGGTCTCGGGTTCGTTGAAGGAAAAGGTTTCAAATATGCTTTTTTGAAAAAATTTCGCTTTTTTACATAAAACCTTCATTTTGCATCGGTCTTTTGAAGGCTACCCGAAATCTGACTTTTTCTTGCTAAAAAGAATCCTAACTTAACGGGACAGTTACGGTAGTGGTCGCTGGGAACGTTTTTTGGCCCTTTGGCGGTGTTTGGCTAGCTCGCGCATGTCCACGGCAACGTCGTCTTTTTCAAAAATTTCTTGCCCCAAAAGACACTCAAAAATATCTTCGAGCGTGACAATTCCAGCTAGGTTTCCAAACTCATCGACGACGAGAGCCATTTGTTGATGTGCCTGAATCAGCTGGTGGAGCGCATGTGTGATGTTGACCGTTGCTGGAATCACCGGCATTGCGAGTAAAATAGACTCTACTGTGCTACCAGATTTTCCCTCGGAAAAGGCCTTTAAAATGTCGCGGCAACGGATCAAACCAATAATGTGTTCTCGGCTGGCATCAAAAACAGGCAAGCGCGCAAACGGAATCGCATTGTTGTACTTTTGCAGCACTTGTGCGAGCGTGTCCTCCTTGCAAACACCTTCAATCACCGTCCGTGGCGTCATGATGCTGTCGAGCGTCTTGTCCTGTAAATGGACCGCATTGGCCACAATGAGGTATTCGCTCTGCGAGAGAAAGCCCTCTTGTCGCCCCTTTTCTGCGAGCAGCTGAATTTCTTTCACAGAGTGGAGCTTCATTTCCGGCGTTGCCACGAGCAATGTCTTGACAGCCTTTTTGCAGACAAAGGAGACAGGATGCATCAAGAGTCGAATGACAAACAGCGGGTAAATGAGGTATGGGGCCATGGATACGCGGTAGAGAGCGCCAACATTTTTTGGCAAAATTTCAGAAAAAATCAAAATGGCCGTCGTCATGCCTATCGAAAAAAACACGATGCTTTCCTCGCCAAAAGCTTTGGCAAACAATCCTCCAGCAAGGACGGCGCCCAAAGTGTTGGCAATCGTGTTGAGCGATAAAATGGCCGATGTCGTTGTTTCGATGTCGTTTCTGTAATACTCGAGGAGGAGGCCCTGGCGCTTGTGTTTTTTCTTAAAGGCCTCGATCTCGGCCGTACTGATACTCAGAAAAAAGGCCTCCAGGAGCGAACAAATGGCCGAGAGAATCAAGGTAAAGGTTATGGATAAAATTAACATGGCATTTAGTAAAAAAACGCTTACTCTTGGTAGAAAATTTAAAGACCTGTAGAAAAAATGCGAGCACTTTTATTGATGGCGATGCATTACATCGTCTCGTTGAGCCCGTCTGTGACTGAAACTGTGATCGCCCTCGACGCGAAAGAAGCGATTGTCGGCTGTACTCGTTATTGCCGTCTCGATCCCTCTGTAACGCGCGTGGGTGGCCTTTTGGACGCCGACATAGAAGCGATTCTGCGCCTGAGGCCAGAGAGCGTTTGGCTCTGCTCCATGACACCTCTAGAGGTCGAGCAAAAGTTGTCAAAGTTGGGCATCCCGTGTGAGCGTTTTTTCTTTGATTCTTTACAAAACATCGAGACGTCCGTGGCGCGCATCGCCAAATTGCTCGAAAAACCGCAACTAAACGTTGAACCGCTCAACCTATCCAATGCTCAACAAAGGTCAGCGCTGGTTGTCTACGAGCCATTGTCGCTATTTTCTGCTGGGAAAGAGACCTTTCTGAGCGACCTGCTGCAAGCATCCGGGTTCAGCAGCATTGCCGATCGTTACGCATCGAGCTGGCCACGGTTGTCGTTTGAGTATGTTTGTGCCGCTAATCCGCAGAAAATCTTCGTCATCAGCGACTTGCCCTTAAAAACCGTCATCGAGCTCTACAAAAAGGATTCCCTCTGGAAACACCTCCCCGCCGTCCAAAATGAAGCCATTGCAATGCTTCCCCTAATACCCTGCCTATATCCAGGCCCAAACTATGCGCTCTTGATAAGACAGCTGCAAAAAGATCTTTTGGTGGAGCCGATCGGGATCGAACCGACGACCTCGTCATTGCGAACGACGCGCTCTTCCAACTGAGCTACGACCCCACAAAATTACCTTCCTTATCAAAGAGATATGGCTGGAAAAGTCTAGCTTTTTTTGTGAATCCTTCTGCTCGAAAAACAGCGCCATTGAAAAAGCGCAGAAAAAGCTTGTATCTTTTGAAAAAATAAGACGTATTGGGAGGCTCAGTCGGGATGTAGCTCAGCCTGGGTAGAGCACTACGTTCGGGACGTAGGTGTCGCTGGTTCGAATCCAGTCATCCCGACCAAAAGGCCTGGTCAAAAGAATACATGACACTCTTGTAGTTCGAGTCAGTATGTAAGAAAAGAGAGACAAAAAAGCGGACCTTAAAAATCCGCTTTTTTTATTCAGCCATTATTTTTTCTCTTTTTTGGCCGCTGCTTTTTTGATTTCTTCGTTGATGTCTTTTTCGATTTTCTGCCAAGCGTAGACCGTTCTCGGATGTTGAGCATCGGAATCGTCTGTCATGCTCGCCAAGATCCAAGTTTTTCCAGAACCTTTATCGATTACGAAGATTTTTCCTTGATTGTCTTTTGCAGCTTCATTGTAGATGACGGCATCACAGAGCTCGTATTCAGCCCGGGCTTCTGTGAAACCGACGCACGCCGTAATCACCGCTAGAGCGGCACCCATTGTTTTTGAATATTTCATAGATTTTATCAGTGAATATGTCTGTTCTATGACTAACTTTTTTAAAAGTCAATGGATTTTGTTTCACTGATAAATCTTTAGGCCGAAGAAATGCAAAATGAAACAACGTTCAGAATGACGCTAATGGTTTATACCTTGCAATTATAATATGTCATGTTGTATTTGCAATGCATGAAGTATTCTTCGAGACGCATATAGGCCAAATTATTGCGTGTAACAAGACGCCCTCGACTCACTCCGCTTCAGTTGCCGAGATATCGCTCGACAACTTTTGCGGCTTGATAATAGAACGTTAATTCTTATTCTTTCCTCTTGAGTCAAGTGTGCGTACTGCATCCTTTTAGTTGCGCTTTTTATTTATATTAACGGGAGCACAAACAACTGTATTATTTTTGGGGCGCTTTACTCTCTGCGCAGTGCTTAGTACCAAGGACGTTTTTAGTGCATTGTAAGTCTCAAGGGCTTTCTCGTCTAGCTTTTGGGCTAACTTACCGAAAAGCTCCATTGTTTGCTTTTTGGCGTCGTTTGAGCCCCTTTTCGTTTCTAAACATAGTTTAACAGGTGTATCACCATTATTATCTTTTTTAAGAAGATCTTCTGGAAGAATGGCATTAGGAATTGCAAGGAGCTTCTCGGCAATACCCACATTTGGATTTACAGCAAGGTAATGGATTGGGAAGATTTCATATGTAATTTCATATGTAATTCCTTCTTTTGTAATTCCTTTTTTTGTCATCAGCGTTGGCACACGGGGGTTTGCCTCCTTTTCAATGAAATAGCATACAAAATCTTTTTCGCCCGCTTGAATGGCTATATTCAATAAGGTTGATTGAATAGCATCATTTTCTTGCACATAATTATTAATATTGTCCTTATTCAAGCCAAGATCCTTTATGTCTTCAACGGAGCCGTTGAAGATGGCTTGCCTTGCTTTCATAAAGAGATCTCCTTCTGGTATCGCAAGAAGAGATGCACTGAATTCAACTGCGACAATCGCAATCAATGATAATAAGTTATTTTTTTTCATAGTATTTTTAGACAGCACAATACTTCTGTCGGAAAAAAAACAAAAGTCAATACTTTTTGAAACGTTTTTTCATGCTCAGCGAGTGAACTTTTTTCTAGGTCGCTAATGATCAAGGCCACATACCCTCAACCATTAGCGAATTTTTATATCGGCCTAAAATGCCGAACCTGGGGGCACAGACGCTATCGATAGCATTGTCGTTTTTTTGTGACCTTGACTCGGAGGCCTTTAATGCTTTCGATAGTTCTCATGCCACTCATCAAACATTTGAAACGATTAAAGCGGGTAGGGATTCAGCACGTAAAACTTTCCGATACCAGCAAAGTTACAGAGTCAGACGATTTTGCTTCAGAACAAGCACTCGACGCGGCCACAATCAATGTCACCATAAACCTGCCGCCACCACCCGTTGTCACGATCGAAGGGACGACAAAAGAGGAACAATACCAAGCCCTCAAGGCGCGCATTCTCAGTTGCCCCGTTTGCAATGCCCACGTTAAGCCGGGCAAAAAGGTTGTCGTCGGATCAGGCAATTTAGACTCAAAGCTCTTCTTTTGCGGCGAAGCACCGGGCGGAGAAGAAGAAGTTGTTGGCGAAGTTTTTGTTGGCAAAGCGGGTCAATTGCTCGTCAAGATCATTCAGGCGATGGGCTTACAACGTTCGGATGTCTACATTGGCAACATCATGAATTGGCGGCCGGAAATGCCCACCGCGGTCGGCAATCGCCCTCCAACGCAACAGGAAATGGAATTCTGTCTTCCCTATCTCAAGGCCCAAGTGAAAATTGTTCAACCAGAGGTGATTATTGCCTTGGGCGCTACGGCGGTCCATGGACTCCTCGGCCACGATTCTTCGCGCCGAATGGGGCAAGTCCGCGGTAATTGGTTTTCATTTGAAAACACGCCCCTCCTTATAACTTTTCACCCATCATACCTACTGCGCAACAACACCAACGCCATGAAACGCGTGGTCTGGGAAGACATGCTCAAAGTAATGGAGCGCACGCATATTCCCATATCTGAGAAGCAGATGCAGTTTTTTAAAGATAACTGATGGCCGATTCATTTGCCTCAATGTTTTGAGGGTCAATGGCTCGCTTGTCAATCCATTCTGGCGGCATGAAATACATAACCACAGCGCATCGGAAAACCGATGCGCGGTAATAACGTTTCGCTAATGATTGGGCGCAGCCAGTCAAGAGCCTTCGGAATTACAGATCCCAATCGTGCCGATCCAGATCGCTTTCCGCCCAATCGATGATACTCTCAAGTACTTCATTAGGAGGGTTTTTGCCTTTTGTTAACTCAGTTAGCCTGAGTATCTTTTCATCCAATTCTTCGTTTGGAGGAATCCCTTCTTCCGAAAACGACAATTGATTCCTGCGATCAATATCTTCTCGTCTTCGGGAAGGAGAAATACCAAACTCGATCACGACTCTTTCGCCATCCTCTGAGGGATAGAAAAATATCCCTAAAGAAGGTCGCTGAAGCAATTCAGTGGGAAACAGAGGCAGTTTATTTTTTCCCAGCATAGCCATTCCGGCAATCGGTTGGAGAAGAACTAATGTCCATAAGAGAATTTTATTTTTCATGTTCTATAATAATGGGGTTTAAACGATAAGCGACTTTCTCTGTTAGAAAAAGCCATTCCACCGTGCAATGGTAAGAAAAAACATCAAAATGTCAAAACAAGACCGATAAAAAAATCGAGAATGAATACTAGGATTGTGGCCGTTGGGCCGCTAGGTTCTCGTTAAAATTGTTGAAATGTTTTTGAAAGAGAGAGATGACCGCTTTGGGGTGTAAATGGCCCAGTGCGTGTTTGCCTCTGTCTAGTATTTCAACGGTGACATTTGAGTGCGAAGCGGCGTTGTTGTAGATCAACTCTGGAGGGACAATGATGTCGTCTTCGGCGCCCATTAGAAGAATAGGGAGGTCGGGGACTGCGTAGGCGAGTTCAAGCGCGTCGAGGTCGCGTTGCAAGGGGTCCTTGTTCAATTTTGAAAAGGCGATCGAGGCCCCACAGGCCTTGTAAAAGGATTGCAGCGTTTTTGCAGGGTCGCGACGAAAGGCCTTTTGAAGGCCCGAAAGTTCGCGTTGGCGACGCTCGCGCAAATCACCATCACCGAGAAAATTTAAAAAGCCCTGTAACCCAATCAAGCCGCAACAGCCCTGCAGGTTTGCCATCAAATGAATGAGACCAAATGAGTGCCCAATGCCAATCCATGAGCCTTCTGGCCGAGGCTTGCGCTCTTCTCCAAAATAACCCAAGTCCCACACCACCCGATTTTTTGGCAAATAAGGCAGCAGGGGATTCCAATAACTGCTGTCAAAACCAAAGCCATGGCAGAGAACAATGGAAGACCGATGCAAAATGGTTTCTAGCGGCGTTCTCGTCGCTCGGGCTAGGTCACGTACGTCAGTACGCTCCCGTTGCCCTCGCTCCTCGGGCCTGGCTAGAAAACCATTTATCATCGGTCTTATGTCGTTGGTATTCATTTAGTTAGATTAAAGATCTGTGTAAAATTGATGCTACTGGTCTGATTAAAAAATTATAGAAAAGAGGCTTAGACTTCAATAAAAAGAAATATTTTAAAAAAATTTTGTGTGGAAAATAATGCCTGATTGGCTGTGCGACTCCGAGAGTGTTGCCATTCAGTCTTTTGTCCTAAGTCGGCCTATACGAGCGTGTTTTGAATTCACTTGAAGGGATTTTTTAGCGCAAGAGAAAAGTGTAAAAAAATGTTCACGCGCTTTTGTGAATAACTTGAAAAAAACTTGTACTTGCCTTCTCTTTTTTTCTGTGGATTCTCTTAGGTCCTTCTTTGAGCAAGAAGTCTTTCAATAAGGTATTTTTATGGGTAAAAAAACGTCGATAGACCGATTTTTCGCAGAAAACCACAGTTTCTTAACCTATTCAACGATAGGGACTTACATTAACTGTTGCCACAAGATCGAGCCAGATAGACCTTTCCCTAGAAAACGATACCGGATGGGGCCATTTGAGCCCTTTTCACCGATACACCCTTCTGGAAGCGAGCCCCACAAAGGCCTGTGAATAACTTCCTAATAACTTCTGAATTTCTATGCAAACTTTAGAGAAAACCTCTCTCTGGGCCGGCGTCAAAAGGGAATTGCAGGCGCTTTTCCCTCCCGATGTGTATAACACCTGGTTCGCGTCCGTCGAGAGTCAGGAAGACGACGATACAGGCGTCACTCTGACGGTGTCCAATGACTTTGCCGCTATTTGGATACAGGACAACTACTATGACCTGATTTCCAAAAAGCTGGAGCAGGAAGCCGGCCACCCCATCGCGTTGTCCTTTGCTGTGAGCGCATCCGAACAGCCAGAGACTAAAACGGTTTCCAAGGCACCAATTACGGTCACGAAAAAGAAAGTGGAGGTGAAAAAGGAGCCATCACTGAGCTCAAAAAACACGTTTGAGAACTTTGTCGTCGGTCCGGGCAATCAATTGGCGCACGCGGCGGCCATCGCTATTTCCAACGCTCCGGCAAAGGCTTACAACCCGCTCTTTCTCTACGGCGACACGGGTTTAGGAAAGACGCACCTCATGCATGCAGTAGCGCACCACTCGTTGAGCCAAAATCCGGACCTCAATGTCGTCTATATCTCGACAGAAAAATTCACCAACGAGTTCATTCACGCCATTCAGGAAAATCAGCTGGTCAAGTTTCGCAAGCATTACCGTCAAACCGACATCTTACTTATCGATGATATCCACTTTCTATCGGGCAAGGAGCGCATACAAGAAGAGTTTTTTCACACGTTCAACGAGCTCTTTGAGTCCCAAAAACAGATTTTTCTGTGCAGCGATCGGCCGGCATCTGAGATTGCCAAACTCGAGAGCCGCCTGGTGTCGCGCTTTCAGTGGGGCCTCGTCTGTGACATCCAGCCACCAGACTTTGAAACGCGCGTTGCCATTCTCTCCAAAAAGGCCAATTCCATGCAGATCGAGCTCGACCGCGATGTCCTTAGCTTTCTCGCTGAACGCGTCACGCGCAACGTCCGCCGCATGGAAGGAGCCCTCACGCGGCTCGCTAGCTATTCTAAGCTCATGAAGGGGCCAATCGACGTCCCATCGGCCGCCACACTGCTCAAGGACATTCTCCAAGAAGAGCATCAGGTCCAAATCACCATTGACCGCATTCAACAAAAAGTCTGCGCCTACTACCGCCTCAACCTCGCCGACATGGTCAGCAAACGTCGTCCGGCCAACATAGCGTTTCCAAGACAGGTCGCTATGTACGTCAGCCGGCTCCTCACGAACTGTTCGCTGCAAGAGATCGGTGAAGCGTTCGGTGGTCGGGATCACGGGACGGTCATTCACGCTTGTAAAATGGTTGAAAATACCATGGAGCAAGACGAGTCTGTCAAGCGCACCGTTGAGTTTTTACAAAACCAAATTGCCAGCAACCGATGAATTTTACCGAAGAACAAAAAAACAAGATAGCTGCCTGGGCCAAACAGGGCCTGCTTCCGGCGGAAATCCAGGGGAAAATTGCAACAACGCTCGGCGTACGTCTCACCTACATGGACGTCCGCCTTCTCCTCGACGATCTCCAAATAGTCCTTGACCCAAAGCCTAAAAAGGTCGCCATCGACGCTCCCCTTGAAGCTCCACAGCCAGATGGCGTCTTTGTCTCCATTGACAAGGTCCAGCGTCCAGGCACCATGCTCAGCGGGTCTGTCACATTCAGTGATAAAATGACCGCCACCTGGCAGATCGATGCCACTGGTCGCATTGCCCTGGCACCGGCATCTCAAGGCTACCGCCCATCTGAGACCGACCTTCAGGTCTTTCAGCAACACATACAGTCCGAATTACAACGCTTTTAAAGAGCGATTGGGAATTGGCGGCAGGGTTCGAGGGCAACGAATTTATTGTGTAAGTTTTTGCCACAATTTCCGTTTGCTATAACAGGTCATGGACTACACATCCAAGACCCTTACAAAATGCATACTTTTAAGCTTCTGGCTTAGTCTTCTGCAACCCGGTAACGCGTGGTCCTGTCCAAGCTCCGCGCTTACGGAGGAGCTCAACGCGCTCAAAGCGCTTGAGAACATTGCGTTTTTTTAACAAACTGCTCGTGCCTTTAGAGAAACTGGGATGCTGTGTCATGATTGTATTTCTATAGGGCGTGAATAAAAACATTTCCGCGCAAGAATGCAATAGAAAGTTTCAAAAAATTCAAACAATAGATAAACAAAAAGGATCTTAACTAGCAGTATATTTTATGGCTCTTGACTAGCAGTATAAGATAAACTATACTGCTAGTGCCGATGAACAAACGAAAGATAAGCGAATATAAGGTCAAAAA
>MIDP01000005.1 GCA_001831095.1 Verrucomicrobia bacterium GWF2_51_19
AATCACCAGCTTTGCATCTCTCCTCCTTCCTTTCAACTCTCTTCTCTTTTTTCCTGTCACGTGTTGCACTTCGTACTTGAACTTGCATAGTGCATAATGAGTGCGCCACAAAAGGCTCCATAGACCCGCCGAACTCTCTAACGGCGCATCCAGGGCGTGTTGTTACACGCAGAGAGTTGGAGTGAGTTAGTATTTCTGTAGGCGCATCCAGGGCGCATCTGAAAACCGATGCGCGGTAATAAAATTTCGCTAATGATTGATTGCAAGTCGTCCTCGCCAAATAAACAATGATGCGCAACGCTCTGACGAAAAAAGTTAAAAAAGTTATTGACAATTCAAATTAATTCATGCAGAAAACATCGCCATACACAGAAGGGAATCTGTCGATCACGGGAATGGAATCTCGGCATACTCGTTGTTTCCGTCATGCATATTCCGTCTGTAACACAGTCAATCGAAAGGGAGCACTTCGAAAAGTGGGTTCCAAACAACAAAGTTTGGTTTTCCACAAAAGAAGTGGCGGCCGTTTTGGGTCGCTCGACGCAGTATATTCGCGATGCATTTGAAAACCAACAAATCATGGGGCACGCGATCAGCAGCAGTCCCAGAGAGCTTCGGCAACGAACGCAATACCAAATCCCACGAGACAACCTCGTTCTCTTTTTGATGCAATCGGCCAATTACACACTCGCCGATTTTTTGTCGAATATCGAATCGATCTGCAAACAGCGCTCCATTGGCGAACTCGAGTGCATTGCGCGCATTATCCGGGCACATATTGAGCGGAAAGGATTCTCTCGCTGAAAGACCGATGCAAAATGGTCGTTTACTCGATCTTGACAAAGGTGCCTGCGCGAACGAGGACAATATCGTTTGGAGTCGCCACCCGCAATTCCCCCAATGGAGTCACGCCCTGAGCGGTGCCGACGAGTGTGGTGTTGTCGACGAGCATGATGATGTTTTTGCCGCACAGGTAATCGAGTTCTGCCCACTCATCGGTCCATTCGGCATCTGGCGCGGCGATGAAGTTATTGTAGGCCTCAAAAATCGTCTGCATGAGCGATTCGGCGACGTGCTTTAATTCCAACGGCTTTCCGAGAATCTGCGCCAACGAGATCGGCCGGCTCTCGAGAGATGGGAAAGTAGTCTGGTTGACGTTCAGCCCGATGCCGAAAATGAGATCGGCGATTAGCCCTTCGCGGATCACCGATTCCGCCAACATTCCGCCCACCTTTTGCCCTTCAAAATAGAGGTCATTGGGCCATTTGAGCTGCAACAACACTCCTAAGTTCGCATTGATGGCTCTACAAATGGCGAGGCCCATGCGCAAGGTGAATGGCTGCATGGCTGTAGGTGTCAATAGTGGATGAAAGCCAGCGCTCAAGTAGACATTTTGCGCTCTTGCGCCGACCCACGGTTGACCTTTCCGCCCGCGACCCGTCGTCTGCTCTTCGGCCAACACAAACAAAGGAACATCCGCACCACGCTCCATCTCGCGAACCACAACGCTTTGTGTGCTGTCGACGGTTTTGTAAAATAGGGCTTTCATTAAAACCCAGATTCCGAATAGAAAATACCTTTATGGATGCACGCAAATGCTTTTGAGACGGCCGGCACAATATTATTTGGGAGGTCTTTTTGTGCAAAAAAAGCTATTTTTTCAGCCTTGTGCGGCTCAGTATTCTGGATTTCGCCGGACCATTTCTTGCAACGGAAGAAAAAACGGACGTTGTCGCGATTGGTTCTATCGTGCATCACATGAACCACTTCAACATCTTCCGGTGAAATATCGATACCCACCTCTTCTTTGGCTTCTCGAATAACTGCCTGTGTTGCCGATTCTCGCCGCTCACAATGGCCAGCAGGGAAAGCCCACAGTCCGTCTTCATACCCAGTATTTTTACGCAAAAGCATTAAATAACCACACGCTGTTTCGATTATTATATAAACACCAACGGCAAGCTCTACTTGTTGTCGACTCATACGATCTAAGCTCTCTAAGACGTCGAAATATAAAAATACATCGTATTTTTATGTTTCGCAAAAAAATGTTTTTTGGGGAAGGTCCGGAAACCCCTTTTTTATTCTATAAAAAAGGGGTTTCCGGTTTCACAGGAACAGTCAATAGGTCTACTCTCCGATTTGGTAACGAACAAAGCGGCCGACGACTATATTTTCGCCGAGTTTCGCGACGGAGGCGCTGAGAAGGTCGCGGACGGTCTGGTCTTGATTTTTGACAAAGGGCTGGTCGACGAGGCAGACCTGGGCGAACCATTTAGAGAGTTTGCCTTCGACGATCTTCTCGACGGCAGCAGGAGGCTTACCGGCGGCCTGGGCGACGGCGACCTCCTTTTCCTTGGCGATCATATCGGCGGGGACATCCTCTTGTTTGACATAGAGGGGGCTAGCTGCGGCGACTTGCATGCAGAGGTCACGGGCGAGCTGTTTAAAGGCATCGTTCTTGGCAACGAAGTCAGTCTCGCAATTGAGCTCGAGGAGGACACCGACGCGTCCACCGAGGTGGATGTAGGACTCGACAATGCCTTCGCTGGCTTCGCGGCCGGCTTTTTTAGCGGCGCTAGCGATCCCTTTTTTCTTCAAAATGGTGATAGCCTCATCCATATTGCCATCGGACTCAACGAGGGCTTTTTTACAATCCATCAAGCCGGCACCTGTACGCGCGCGGAGTTCACCGACTGCGTTGGCGGAAATCATAGGACCTCCTCTTCTTTGCCTTCGATGGCGTCGATTTCGGCCTGAAGTTTTGGGTCGATGGTGACTTCTTCAACCTCGGTCAAAAACTGTTTATCGCGCAACTTGACGTTCTTTTTGACTTTAGAAGCGTCGTACTGCTCGAGTCCGCGGGAGATGGAGGCGGCGATGGCTTCAGCAATGATGCGGATCGAACGGACGGCGTCGTCGTTGCCTGGAATCGGGTACTGGACGAGGGTTGGGTCGGAATTGGTATCGACGAGGGCAATGATTGGAATGCCCATGCGGTTGGCTTCGGCGACGGCGATGCGTTCCTCATTGGTATCGACGATGAAGAGGGCAGAGGGGAAGCCTTTCATTTCCAAAATGCCGTCGAAATTGCGTCCCATGCGGTCCATTTCATGACGGATAGAGGAGGCTTCTTTTTTAGGCAAGTTATCGAGCTCGCCTGTTTCTTCCATATTCAAAAAGCGCTTGTATTTTTCGAGGCTGCGTTTGATCGTTGCAAAGTTTGTCAGACATCCGCCGAGCCAGCGCACAGAGCAGAAGGGCATGGAGACAGACGTGGCTACCTCGCGAACGATTTCCTGTGCTTGTTTTTTGGTGCCTACGAAGAGGATTTCGCCGCCAGCGCTGACGGTCTCCTCGACAAATTGGCAGGCCTTAACGAGCAACTTGTGGGTTTTTTCGAGATCGATGACAGAAATGCCCTGAATGTTTTTGTAGACGTAGGGCTTCGATTTCGGGTTCCAGCGACGCAATTGGTGTCCGATGTGGACGCCCGCTTGCAACAGATCTTGAGGAGTGACGTTATTCATATAAGAGCTCCGTGTCCACAGGGATTTTCCGGGGGACCTTGGATAGTATTGTATATTGAAGGTTAATGGCTGCTCAGGCAGGGATCGAACCTGCGACCAAGTGATTAACAGTCACCTGCTCTACCGCTGAGCTACTGAGCAACACTTTACGACCTTCAAAAAAGGCGTTTTTTTCGCAAACTGTCAAGCGTCTTTTTTCGCATCACACAATACTACATGACAAAAAATCACACACTCAAACATAATGCGTTACAAAATAAGTACTTAGGCGTTTAATTGACCCAGCATGCTTAAAGCTTGCGCTTAGCATTGACAAGCTTTTGGGAAAGTGTAGATAAATGTGTATGATTATAGCGAGCGAATGGGGTCTTCTACAGTCTTTTTATGAGTCGAATGCAGCGGGTCAGGCGATTGTCGTGGCCCTGCTGATTTTCAGTTTTCTCGCCTGGTCGGTTATGATTGGTAAGTACATGGAGTTAAGCGGGTTACGGCTTAGAAATCAGCGAATCGAACGGCTTTTACACACGCAATCTACTGTTTTGGGATGCAAGGTTAATGACAAGACGAGCCCTTATGGGAAGTTGTTGTCAGCCGCCATTCACGCGCATTCGGCGATATCGGGTCACGTCGAAAAGAACAACCTTATGGGACCCATCGAAAATGCCATTCGACGCGTTCTGGCCGAACAAATACTGAAGTATGAGTCCCGCATGGTGCTTTTGGGTTCGATTGTTACCGGGGCGCCTTTTTTGGGCCTGTTGGGGACCGTTTGGGGCGTCATGGACTCCTTTGGAGCTGTTGGAACGCAAAATTCCGTAACGCTGCAGACGCTCGCCCCAGGCGTCTCAGGAGCGTTATTGACGACCGTTGCCGGATTGCTGGTGGCGATTCCGTCTGTCTTTGGTTACAATTACCTATTGAGTCATGCCAAGATTATGGCTACAGAATTGGAAAACTTTGCCAGCCTGATCGCGGACCGCATTGAAATCGAGCTGAGGTAAGCCATGGCCCATCACTTTCACAGAAAAACGAGTCTGGACGCGTTGTCAGAGATCAACGTGACGCCGCTCATTGATTTGGCGTTTTCGCTCTTGATTATCTTCATGATCACCACGCCGCTCCTCGAGCAGACGATTCCGTTGAGTCTCCCAAAAGAGGCGAAAAAGGCGCAATCGGCCGACAAGGAAGAGGTCAAGACGATCTCGCTCCAGGGCAACCGTTATTTTTGGGGCGAACAAGTGGTGACCCTAGACGAGCTCGACAGGCTACTCGGAACCTTGGCAGCGCTCAAAACACCGCCGATTCTCCACATTCGCGCCGAGGGAACTTTGCCCTACCAACGCGTCGTCGACGTGCTCGATAAAGTTAAACAACACAACTTGTCGAAGATTAGCTTGGATACAGAGGCCAAATGAAAAAGACCGATGTAAAATGGCGCCAAAATGCGTTTCGCGCTCCGTCAACTGGCCACAGGGAAACCTTTTATAGAATAAAAGGTTTCCCCGCCCCCCATCCAAAACACTTTTTAAGCGAAACACAAAAATGCATGCATTTTTATATTTCGCCAATAAATGGGCGAAGCAGGAGGTCAAACCGTGTCGCTAGAGACCCGTTTCAGCGGTCTTTTACCAAATGAAAAATGGCTCGATAGAGAGGAGAACGCAGTTGACGTTTTTGCAAGGGTCTTTTACTGGCAGTTTCTACTCCCTGATGCTCCACATCGGGCTATTTGCGTTTTTTTTAATAGCAGCGTTATTTCATCGGCCAGCAAAAATCCACATTTTCGAATTGATGCCGCTGTCGGCTTATTCGGCGACATCTACCGGGGCCTCGAGTGACGCCTCGGGAGCTAACGCGATCGCCCTTCCGGCCATAAAACGTATCCCGACGCGCAAGCTAGAAGTGCCTCAAAAAAAGGTTTCCTACAAAGAGTTTGTCAACACCAAAGGCCTTCCAAAAAAGGCAACAGCGGCTGTCAGCGTGCCCAAGTTGCAAGTTAAAAACATTACTACAGCGAATGCCAAAAGCGCCGCGACTTCCTCAGCAATAGGCGCTTCCGGCGCAGCTGGCACTTCAAATGTCCCACCATCTGTTTTACAGCAGTATCTCGCAAAAATGCGTTCAGACATCGAAGGGTTTTGGGAAAAGCCACCCGCCCATACGGCCCTAAAGGCGACCGTCGAATTTCAAATTTCCGAAAGTGGCCAACTTCTCTATGCGACCATCAAAGAGCCATCGGGATCGCAGCCGTTCGACAACTCCATTCTAAAGGCTTTTAAACAAAACCCGCAATGGGACCAGCCCCCCGAACGAAAAAAGATGACCTTTACCCTCGTCTTTGAGGCGATTTAAGACTGATAATAAGCGTTGTTTCGCGTCGTTCAGTCATTGCCACCCTCGAGCGAGCCGGCGTTGCGAATCGACTTTTGTGTTTTATCAACGCAGCTGCTGACCTTAATGCGCATTTCTTCAAAATCCGTTATGCCCTTTTGGACGATCGACAAGTACTCGGCGGCCTCTCTCGACTCCGTCAAAATAGCTTCCGTAGCGGTCATGAAGTCAGAAAAGTTCAATAGCGATTGGCCCATCTGTTGAGCGCTTGTAGTGAGCTGATTTTCTAGTTCTTGAAAAACCGCTACCGTGTCGTCCATAACGCTTGTCAGTCCTGACATGTACTCTACTGATTTATCGGATTGGTCCTGAATGTTTTTTAGCTCTGCAGAGATGTTTTGTGTCGACTGTGATGTCCTTTGGGCCAAGTTTTTGACTTCGGTGGCTACAACCTGAAATCCTTTGGCGGCCTCTCCAGCGGCGTTGGCTTCAATCGTTGCATTGAGCGACAATAGGTTGGTTTGGTGAGCCAAGCCTTGTATGATGTTTAAAATTTCGTCGGTGTTTTGCGTTGTTTTTTCCAGCGAAGTTAGCGACTGATCCAGTTCATTGAGAAGAAACTTGTTTTTAGAGAGCGTCGTGTTTTCGTTTTTTGCGCTGTCGATCATGACCTGAAAATGCTCATGTATCTTTCCGATTTCCTTCATGAACGAGTAACAGCCTTCTCGCGTTTTTGAAAATTTCGAGCTCAAGTTTGAAAAATACTGCTGCAGTGAAGTGGCATTTACAGTGATCGATTGAGAAACTTCTTGAAACCGGGCCGTGGCTTCAGCGCCTTCGGAAACATTTTCTTGAGCCTTTGCGACAAATGATTGAATGCGGGATTGCACTTCTTGAATGTCAGAAATCCAAAGGTTCCACGCGTTGAGCGCTAAACTCAATTGTTTATTGAGATCGCCCAATTCATCGTCGCTAAAGACCAAAAGGTTTTTTTCAAAAATGCCATTTCGGACGTCCTCAATAAAGTCTTGCATGCGCTTGATGCCTCTAGAGAAGCGGAGGTGCATACGGACCATGATAAAAGAAAAAGCGGCACAAATCAGGATAAAGATAGCGATGTAAACATAGCGATAGAGGTAATATTGTTCGAAACGTTTTGACGCCGTTAGAGCCAGTCCTTTTTCTCCTTTGGTAGCCCATGCGTCTAAGAGAATTTTTTGCTCAGAAAAAGATTGTTCGAGTGTCTTCCAATAGAAATCGACAAAGCCATAAGCATCGGAAGCTTTCAGCAGAGACAAGCCATTTTGTGCATTTTCGATAAACTGAGCCAATTTTTTTTGTACACCATAGTCGGTGATAATTTTTTCGAGCCCCATGTGGAGCTCATTGACGTTATTTCCCCAATATTCAAATGTTTGCAGCGCGGACGGGTTGCCCCACAAATTCAAAATGGTTTCCCTGTCCAAAAAGAGCTCTAGGGCATCCAATTGCTTGCGGTAGTGATTCAATTGAATGATCTGGTTTGATAGCAAATTTTCTTTTTGATCGTAGTGTTGTAGCAGGTCCGTCACTTCCCGTTGATAGACTAACGTGAGGCCCAAAAGGGCAAAGACGAGCAAAATGGCATTTCGAAATGTCGTAAAGAATTTCATGAAAAAACACGGACTACAACGATCTTCTTATGAAAACAAAAATATGGCAACTCGTCAAGAAGGATTCCCATTGACTTGAGGGGTAATTTCCCCAAACATTGATTACTCAAAAACAGGCACATTGTAGCATGAAAACGCCTTTCCACAATAAAACATCGGCCATACAGCACGGCAAGCGTTGCTGGGCGGAGATCGACCTGACGGCCTTGCTGGACAACGTCAAGCTGATCAAGAAGCAATTCCCCGCGGGCATGCGCTTTATTGCAGTTGTCAAGGCGGATGCTTACGGACACGGCATTCAGACACTTGTGAGGCATTTGGTAGATTCGGGAGAAGTCGAGGTTTTTGCTGTGGCAAATGTCGAGGAGGCCTCTGTCATTCGCAAAATCTCTGCACATGTCCCGATTTACGTATTGAGTGCCACTCTGCCAGACGAGGATGTCGTGCTGTTTGACCAAAAGCTGATTCCGAGCCTGTCGAGTATTGATGAAGTGGACCGCATGGAAGCGATCGCCCAACAACGCGGCGAGTCTTTAGACGTACAAATGAAGATCGATACCGGCATGGGGCGTTCCGGAGTTTGGTACGAAGAGGCAGATGCCCTCTACGAGCGTCTGGTGGCGTCAAAGGGGCTGAAGCTCGTCGGCATCTACACCCATTTTTCGAGCGCCGATAAAGATATTCCCTACACGCTTCTCCAACGCGATCGCTTTTTAAAGTTTTTGGGGAAAGTGCCCGTCGAACGCTACGCCATTCATGCACACAACAGTGCCGGCTTTGACCGCATTGTCCTAGAAAAGCCCTTCAACGGTGTCCGCGTCGGTCTGCTGATGTTTGGTGTACGCTACGCCTATTCGCTCCTCGAAAGCAATGTCAAGGTCCGCCCAGTTCTCAGCTTTCACACGCGCGTTTGCCTGGTCAAAAACTTGCCCAAAGACACGCCTGTCAGCTACGGCATGACGCACACCCTCTCTCGCAACACCCGCATTGCTCTGCTGGCCGCAGGTTACGGAGATGGCATTCCCGTCGCGCTCAGCAACAAGGGCCAAGTGCTCATTCACGGAACGCGTTGCCCCATTCTTGGTCGCGTCACGATGGATCAGCTCATTATCGACGTCACTGACGTCCCCAACGTGCAGGTCGGCGACCTCGCCACTCTCATCGGGCCTCAGGGAAACGACAACATCGACATCCACGAAGTCAGCCAATGGGCCAATACGATTCCCTGGGAAATCTTCTGCTCGCTTACTCAGCGCGTCCACAGAGTGTTTTCACACTGAAAGAGCGGCCTGTAAGCCCTCGCTGCCGACAAAGGTGCCTGTCGTTATAGTGGAAAATGGCAGTACCTGGTAGGGAATGGCGTGATCTCTGGCATAGAGGGCGGCCTTGAGCTGGATGACGCGTGCATGGGCTGCGAGCGAGCACATGTCATCGTGGGAGAGCTGGGCGATGTGTTGCGCGGTTGGGTCGAGTTTGGGATCCGCGGTAAAGACTGCACCAACGTCTTTAAAAATCTCACAACGATCGGCCTGCAGGGCGCCTGCCAGCGCGATAGCCGTCAGGTCGGAGCCGCCGCGGCCCAAGGTTGTCAACTCTCCAAGCGCGTTGAGGCCCTGAAAGCCCATAACGACGATGACCTGATGTTGTCTAAAAGCGGCGTAAAGATTGTCTGGATGGACCGATTCGATTTCGGCGTCGCAATGCGGGCCCGCGGTCACGATACCTAGCTGATAGGCGTTGAAAACACAACACGGCACGCCCCGTTCTTGCATGGCAAAAAACAGCAGGAGCGCCGATGCCTGCTCTCCCATTGAAAGGTAAGCAGCCAACTCTTTTTGCGACAGATGCGGCGCTACCAAGAGTGCCTCATTGAGAAGGGCGTTGGTCGATCCATTGCGCGCAGAGACGACCGCCACGACTTTCGCCTCAGCCGAATCAATCTGCAGGCGCTTGGCCACTTGTTGGATATCGTACGGCGTCTTCAGGAGCGATCCGCCGTATTTTTGGACGATGATGTTCATTTGAAACGGTGTTCTGTTCCTTTAAAAAGCCTTACAATATTGGAACGGTGTTTGATTAAAATCGATAGACAAAGGAGAAGCGCGACAACGCGATTGAGCGTCGACTCATTGAAGCAATAACTGCTGATTGGTAGGCTCAAGCCCAGGAGAATAGAGGCAAGTGAGACGTAGCGAAAGGCGTAGAAGCTGCTGATCCAAATAGCAGCCCCAAGGCCAAAGACAAACGGCATCAAGACAAGGAGTCCACCAACGGTCACCGCCACACCCTTGCCGCCACGGAACTTCAAAAACAGCGAATAATTGTGACCCAGCAAGCATCCCAAGAGCCCGCAAATAGGCAGCATCTCGACACCCGGCATCCATAACGACGGCAGCACAGTAGCAGCAATGCCCTTACCGAAATCGAGCGCGAAAACGACATTGCCAGGCCCTTTCCCAAGGACGCGTTTAATGTTCGTTGCGCCCGGGTTCCCGCTGCCAGCCTTAAGGATATTGACACCGTAAATCCGCCCAACCAAAACAGCAAACGAGATCGACCCAATGATATAACCCATCAGGAGTACATAAAAAAACTTCATAGGTCTTAAGGTATTTTGCCCTTTTGAAAAATGCAAGACTTGAATTTTGCGTCATGCATCAAAACCTCAGTCGATTTGATCTTCAAAATAGATTGATATCCACTGTATTTTTTGTATAACATAGAGACATGGTCATTTTGACGCCAGAAAATGATAAGCCTGTAGAGAAAAAAGTCGGGTTTTGGGAATCCCAACGCCTATCCAAAGAGAAGTCATTTGAGAACCAAGCACATCGCAAATCACTGAAAGCGTCTGCATTGTACACGTTCTCTTACCAAATGGGCGCTATGCTCCAGGGCGGACTGTCTTTAATCAGCTCCCTCGAGATTTTTGAAATCGAGAACGACAACCCAATCATGCGCATTCTCGCGCGGCAATTGCGAGAAAGTATTACTGGCGGTAGTTCGTTTTCAGATGCGTTGAGGAAGTTCCCAAAAGCTTTCCCGCGGCTATTTGTCAGCATGGTTGAGGCAGGTGAGGCGTCTGGTACGCTTCCAGAGATGTTTGGCGAGCTAACGGAGCATTTTTCCTTTTTGACAAACTTGTCGAAGCGAATTAAGGGCGCGATGGCCTACCCCATCATTATCATTGCCTTGGCGGTGGTGCTCGTGGGGGCGCTCTTGACTTTTGTAATTCCGGTGTTTGCCGACATGTTTGCCGATTTCGGTGCTCAACTTCCCTTGCCCACTCAAATACTCATCAGCTTCAGCTATTTTTTGCGCACCAATATCTTCTTTATTGTCGGTGGGTTGTTTGCCATTTTCTTTTTTGGCTCGCGCTTTTTTGCGACGGAACAAGGCAAGCGCGTGCGAGACTTTCTCACATGGCGACTTCCACTGTTCGGAACACTCGTGCAAAAGAGCAACGTTTCACGCTTTTGCAGAACCTATGCCGTTCTCCTTAAGGCAGGGGTGCCCATTCTCCGTACACTCGAGATCTGCAGCTCCGTCACCGACAACCAATACATTCAGACAGCCTGTGAAAAACTCAAAGACGGTATCAAAGAAGGTAAACAGTTTTCAGACATCATCGACAAGGAGACCTACTTTCCAAAAATCGTCCGCCATATGGCGCGTTCTGGTGAGCAGACAGGTCACATCGAGACCATGATTCTCAATGTTTCCAACATCTTTAACAACGACATCCAAAACATCGTCTCAATGCTCACTTCACTTGTCGAGCCAGCCCTCGTCTGCTTCCTCGGCCTCGTGATTGGCTCCATCGTCGTTGCCATGTTTCTCCCCATCTTTCAACTCTCCACCGTCGTCGCCAAGTAAAGGCCTGCTCAAAATGCCGTGAAAGCTTGTTTTTCGCGCCGGGGGCAGCAGCCCCCGTACCCCCTAGGATGCTCACGCATCCACTTTTAAAAGTGGATACGAAGTATCCAAGGGTGCAGGGCTAGCCCTGCCGCTACGCCAGATCATGCTCGCGCAAAGCCAAGCTTTGACGCCATTTTGAGCAGGCCTTTTATCTATTGAGTGTTATTCAAAATGCTCTATAACAATGCCAGCAGTGCTACGGGGATCGGCGCCCAGAGCCATTTTGGAGATTTCGAGAAGGGAAGGATGAAGATCAAAATGAGCCACGCGATGGTCAAGATTGGCGTAAAGGTGTTTTCAGAGAGCTTGTAGGCAGGCAGCCTGTCACCGAGCGCGAGGAGGGCGTCCATGAGCCTCAGGGTCCATATGTTGGCGGCGTGTAGCCAGCTGGCCATCGTTTCAGAAAGAAAAGCGAGGGCGAGCGTCGCTATGCCGATCGGCAGCGTGATCGATGCTAGAGGAATCAGAACGCAGTTAACGAGAAAGGAAAAGGGGCTGGCGAGATTGAAGTAAATGATGGTCAAAGGCAGACTGATCAGCGTTGCGGCGATCGAAAAACAGAGGCCCTGTTGAAAGAAAGATGCGCTCTTTGCGAGGGCGACGTGGTACCATTTCCAGCTTTTCGGAGGCAGATAGCGAAAGAGGCTGACGTTTTCTGAAATCCATTGACTCAGTGGTACGCCGTACAGGATCAAGGCGGCAACGATCGCATATGACATCTGAAATCCAGGCGCAAAGAGCTGATCCGGCACAAACAGCAAAATCGCGATGGCCGACACTATCAACGAAGACAGCGGGATCGGCTTGCGTTGAAAAAAACAGGCAAATTCGTAAAAGGAAATCATCAAAAATGCCCGAAGGGCCGATGCAGGCAGCCCTATGAGGAGCACAAAGCCAGCGAGCAGCGAAAGCGACGCCACACGCGTCCAAAATAGAGGCAGCCGCAAGAGTCGGAAAAAGCCAAAAAACGCCGCAAAGAGAACGCCGATATGCAGCCCGCTGACGGCAAAGAGATGAAAGGTGCCCGTGCGAATAAACCGCTGCCGCTGTTCGAGTTCCAATAGTCCCTTTTCGCCAAAGAGCATGCCGAGAAGAACATTTGTGTAACCCTCTTCGGCGCTGCATTGCCGGAGTTTTTGAATAAACAGAGCCTTGGTCTCATTCACGCAATGCCAAAAAGAGGATTTCTGATCAATGCTTGTCACCGAGCCCCTCGAGAAGACGGCCGATACGCGACTCCGCAAATGATCGCGAAAGCTGGAGGCCTCGAGTGTTTCAATCGCCGCTAGCGTGGCTTTGGCTTTTATGCGGTCGCCACGAACAATCGTTACTTTTTTGTAAGACCATTGCGAAATGTCCAACTGCGTTTTCGTCATTCGGGCTAAGTCACGTACATACGTACGCTGCGGCCCTCGCTCCTCGAGTCTTGCTATAGACCCATTTTTAACCGGTCTTACGCGTTGTAAGTAATCAATAAACAAATACCTTTGGAAAATGCTGTCAAAGCTTGGCTTTGCGCGAGCACGAGCTGGCGTAGCGTACATAGACGTACGTGAGCCAGTCGGCGGAGCGCGAAACGAGCTTTCACTGTATTTTCCAAAGGTATTTTTACTGAGGCGAAAGAAGACAGGCTTACCCACAAAAGGCTTGGGGCCCGCTGTGATGGTCGCCAAGCCGGAGACACGCGCGTCGGTCTGTTTGAAAACCTGGCTAACGTCGAGGGAGAGGACAAGTCTTCGCTTTGGAAGCGGCGACTCGACTGTGAGTTTTTGAAAAAAATGCTTGTGAACGACAATCCCCATCGCCAGAAAACAGAAAAACGTCAGCGTGTAGGGCGAAACCTTGTTGCGCTCACAGACCATCAGAAAGTGTCGAAATAAGTTTTCCAAGACCGATGTAAAATGTAGCTTTGCGCGAGTACGCTTCGGCCATAGAGGCAGAGTTGATCTTCAAGCTTCGCTAATTTCTTTGCGAAATATAAAAATGCATGCATTTTTGTGTTTCGCTTAAAAAGTTTTTTGGAGAGGGGGTCGGGGAGAGAAACGCATTTTGGCGCCATTTACGCCGGTCTTATTCCTTACTCCGCCGCAACCAATACTTATAGAACCGAACATTGATAAAGGCAATAATCAGGCCAAAGAGCGTGCCGGAGACGGCTGTGGCAAAGACAGCCTTTAAAAAGCCTGTCGTGATTGAGCTCCAGTTCATGTCGGTGAGGTCTTGCCAAACCTCTGCCCCGGCTGGAATTTCCATCGAGGTGAAGGTCTCAAGAATCCATTTGCCGACATAGAGTTCAAACCCGTAGATGGGCACAATCGTCGCCGGGTTCGTGATAAACTGCAGGGCCGCTAAGACCATAAAATTGGCGCGAAAAAGCAAGGATGCCAAAAAGGCCAGGGGCAGCTGTATGCCAAAGACGGGCCACAACGACAATACCCACCCCACATAAATGGCAGGAATCACTTGTGCCGAGCGGAATGACCACAGGTAATCGCATTTGCGGGCCTTGTCGGCAAAGGAACCAATAATGGGGTATTTGTGGAGCGTTGCTCGACGCGGTACATAGCGTAGCCATTTTTTGACGCGCCGAATGCGCTCAAACCTCAAGTTCCTGTGGAAATCGTCCGTCATAAGTTGTGGAGGCGCGGATCGGAATCGAACCGACGTATGGAAGTTTTGCAGACTTCTGCCTTACCGCTTGGCTACCGCGCCCAATAAAATGAGTGCCAAACTTAAGTGAGTGGTTCGCTGAAATCAAGTCTATTTTTAAAAAGACCGTTTTAAAATGGTCTCTAGCGGCGTTCTCGTCGTTCGAGCTAAGTCACGTACCAACGTACGCTCCTGTCGCCCTCGCTCCTCGGGCCTGGCTATAGAGCCATTTTTCAACGGTCTTTTACTGTGTTTTCCATTCGTAAAGACCTATAAAGAATTGCGTCAAAGCTTGGCTTTGCGAGAGCATGATCGGACGCACCGACAAGCCCTGCTGCTAGGCGCGGCCTTTGGCGTCGTTTTCGATGAAGACTTTAATGGCGTCGAGGCGTTTTCGGGCGCGGGTTTTGGCGGCTTTGAGCTCTTCCGTGTTGCGCACTTTCTCCTCGGCGAAGAGGTAAATCTTCATCTTGGGCTCTGTGCCGCTCGCGCGAATGGCAACTTTATAACCATTGTCGAGGTGAATGAAGAAAAAATCCTGCTTCGGGACCACTTCGCCATCGGCGTCGTGAATGGTATCCACACCAAAGTCGTAGATGCGCTTGACGCGGACGCCGTCGATCTCTTTTAGTGGGTGTTTTCGGTAGGACGCGAGAATATTGAGGATCTTTTGAGCTCCGCTGGCTCCCTCGAAATAAAGATTGATAATATCTTCAAGGAAGTAGCCGTATTTCACATAAAGGGTGTCGAGGTGCTCTGGAATGGTGAGCGCCTTGAGAGAGGCCGCCATTTCGCAGAACAACAAGATTGATGAATTGGCGTCTTTGTCGCGCACAGTGTCGCCAGCGAGGTAGCCGTAGCTCTCTTCTCCGCCAAAAACGAAGAACGTGCCGTACTTTTGCAAGAGGTGGGCGCGCTTCTTGTAACGCGTTCTCTCGTAGTCGATGACGAGGCCATCGTGCTTGAATAGGACGTCATGGAGCTCTTTTTCGTACTTGTCCATCTTCTTGGCAATCCACTTAAAGCCTGTGAGAACGTTGACCACTTTCAGGCCATACTCTTTGCCGATGGCGTCCTGCATGGGCGTTGTCACAAACGTTTTTATGACGACCGCCGATTGAGTGCGTTTTTCCGGCAACAGGCGGAGCGCCTTCATCTTTTCAATGCGGTAGTTCAAGAGCAATGTGCCTATCATGTTGCCCGTTAAGAGTTGCATCTCGCCGCTTCCATTGCGTGCAGCAACTGCCATGCGGTCGCCGTCGGGGTCGGTCGCGAAGACGATGTCAACTTTTTCCTTGTCGGCCACCTTGAGGGCCATTTCGAGTGCCTCTGGGTTTTCCGGGTTGGGGCTCTTGACTGTGGGAAAGCGGCCATCGAGCTTCATTTGTGAGCCGACCAGGACCGGGTCAACGCCGAATCGCCGCAGAAGGGGTATTGTCATGAGGCCGCCTGTTCCGTGAAGCGCTGTAAAGGCGACTCGTGGCGGGTTTTGCTTGAGAAGCATTGGATCCAAAACAAACTGCGAGACGGCGTCCATATAGGCCTCATCGACAAAGGGAGAGAGCGTATTGACGTCGCAGAGCTGTAGTTTGTCGAGGTGGCGAGCGACGTCGCTCATGTCCATCTTGCGGTAGGCGTCGATGATGCCGGTGTCGTGCGGGGCGACGATTTGGCCACCGTCGCGGAAATAGACTTTAAAGCCGTTGTCGTAATAGGGGTTGTGACTGGCCGTGATCACGACACCCGCAATGGCCCCTATGTGACGCACGGTAAAGCTCAATTGCGGTGTCGAGCGTGGTCCGTCGAACATGAAGGCTTCACCGCCCAATTCGGTCCATGTGGAGGCGCAGAGTTCGCAGAAATGGCGGGAGAAAAAGCGTACATCGTGCGCAATTACCAGTCGTGGCCTCGCGAAGAACTCCTCAGTCTCGTTCAAGACGTCTTCGCAATAGTGATAGAGGGCGATGGTTGCGCGGACGATATTGAAGTCGTTGAGGTAATTGCTGCCGACGCATGGGTGTTCGGGGGTGCCGTCAAAAAAGAGTTCGCCCGTCTCGACGTCTGCCACGACTTCGCCAATGGTCCTGCCACGCATGCCTCCGGTACCGAATTCGAGCTCGCGATAAAAGCGGTTGTTGAGCTCCTCCCAGGCCTTTTTCTCAACCAGTTCTTCGAGGGCTGACTCGGCCCACACTGGCAAAAAACCATCATCCAGCCAACTCCTCAAACGTTTTGCAGCTGCTGGAAGCAGTTTCCCTTCTTTTTCTGCCTGTTGTATGTTTTTAAATATGTCCATAGGTTTTTGGGGTGAATGTTGCGAACATTATTCGTCTACACTGAAATATTACTTATTCCAAGAAAAATCGTTCAAAAATTTTCGGTGAGGGATTTAAAGTGGCCCATTTTTGTTGAAAATCGTTGAAGTTGTCGGCGAAGAGGGGGCTGATTTCGATGTTTTTTGGCATCGTCGACACCCCAACGCGCGCCAACCAGGAGCGAAACAGGGCTTGTTGCAGATGCGTAGACGTCTCCAACGAATCGTTGCCCGTCGCGTTCTTGACGGGAGCAAACTCGTCGGTACGAGCGACTTCCATAATCAGCGGGTTTTTCGCAAAGGGAAGGGCGTCGAAGAGAAAGCGCTCGAACTTGAAGGCCCATTGCTCGGCGAGTTGGTCAGTGTCGTTGTGGAGTGCCCAGGCGCGTTTGCGTGCGATGTGGTAAGGCATCGCGTACGCATGCGTCGCCATGTGCTCTATAAACGCGAGGTCGAGAAGGTGAATAGCGACATTTCCCGCGCCCAACATGAGTTCGCCAGAAGCATTACGCATATTCCGCTCGGCATCAGTGAGATCGCTGTACTCGACGATGCCAGCCTGTCCGTTGACGCGCGCAAAGACGCCCACCTTCTCTCCAGGGTCCTCTTTGCGGACCGCTTTTGAGGAAAATTCCGACTGTTGCAGAATGTGGAGACCGATGAACTCCGGATCGACGACGCGGACAATGGGGTTGTCGACTTGGAAATAGCTCAATAGACGAATGCCGCGGCGACGCATCTCTCGGACCATGCCATTGGAAGTCAGGGCTTGAAATGCCCCTCCATGTCCATTGGCGCTGAGGAGGAGCCGGCCAGGTTTCTCGAGGAGCAGGCGGCCTTGTTCGTCGAGGGCAGCCATTTCGCCCTGTTGAAATAAAAAGACATTGAGGCCGAAAAACTGCCGATCGCTGAAAAACTGTAGGGTCGCCTCGTGATTTTCCCGGCTCGTCATAATCAGCCAGGGCAAGGTGCACCCGTAACGCTGCTGCGCGACGAGGATTTTTTCCGCAAAGACCTGGAAAAGTGGCTTTTTCGTGATGGGGGTGACACCGAGCGTTCCCTTTGGCACCTGTATGCCGAGGCGAGTGCCGGCGCCTCCAGCGACTGTGAAAATAGCCACTTCACCGTTCCTCAGTGCCGTTTCGCCCGCTTGTTGAGCATTTTGGGAGAGTTGGGCGTTTTTGTCGATTATAGAAAGCCACGTCGTCGGCTCAATGACCTTTGCCTTGTGCGTCGTGTTTCTGCCACACAGCGAGATCATCGCGTCGACGTCGATGTCCTTCAGCGTTTCTAAAAACCGCTCCTGTTCGCCTTCAGACAAATTTTCCCAGTCATCGAAGAGATGGCCTTGTCCGGATTTCTTAAAACGTTCCATGAGGGGTTTGAAGGTGGGGTAATTCAGTGACTTGCATCTTTTTAAGAAGACCCGTGCAAAATGCCCACGGCGTTCTCGTCGTTCGGGGCTAGGTCACGTACGTCAGTACGCTCCCGTCGCCCTCACTCCTCGGGCCTGGCTATAGGCTCATTTTGCCCAGGTCTTTGTTGTCGGTTGTCAATAAGTTGCTTTTTGTTTTTTAAATCCTTGGTTTTATGACCTTTTGATATTGAAACTGAAAAATTTCATTTTTCAAGAGTCTTGTCAGATGAAAATTTATAGAGGACCTCGTCGGGCTCCACGTAGCCGAGCTCTTCGTGCGCCAACCAACGCATAAAGGCCTCGTCTTTGATGAGGTGTTGCAGGAACTTTTTTTTCTGTGACAGCGTCAGGCACTCGTTCCTGAGGGCTTCTGATAGGGCCTGTTCGCGCTGTTTGTAGGACGCCAACTCCTGTTTAAGCTCGTGTAGCGTGCGCCCATACCAGCCTAAAATCGCCAAACAAACACCCACGAGACCGATCAAGACCGCTCGACGACTCCAATGTGGGCTATGACTGTTTTGACTTTTTTTCAAGGACAACGGGGGTAAAAAATAAGTAGTCCCACCAGTGTGAACAACTGCAACGCGTCCTGTCAAGTCAAACCACAGGTTTAATGATTGAGGGTTGGCGCCATATCAACAAAAAATCCTTGCCATCTTGGGCAATTTTGCAGATCTTTGTTGCATGCGAATATTGGTAACCGGTGGGGCTGGTTTTTTGGGCAGTCATTTGTGTGAACGTTTGCTAAAAAGCGGGCATGAGGTCATTTGCCTCGACAATTTTTTTACGGGTCACAAGGCGAATATTGAGGCGCTCGCGCACTTTCCGAAGTTCGAATGGGTGCGTCACGACGTCATTGATCCATTCAAGGCCGAGGTCGACCGCATCTACAACCTCGCCTGTCCAGCCTCACCGATCCACTACCAGCTCAACCCAATCAAGACCATCAAGACCTCGGTGGTGGGCGCCATCAACTGTCTTGGACTGGCAAAGCGTACGCGGGCAAGGATTTTGCAGGCCTCGACGTCGGAAGTTTACGGTGATCCCGAAATTTCACCACAAGTTGAGAGTTACCGCGGCAACGTCAACCCCATCGGCATTCGCGCCTGCTATGACGAGGGTAAACGTTGTGCGGAGGCGCTCTTCTTCGACTACCACAGGCAAAACGGGGTAGACATCCGCGTCATTCGCATTTTCAACACTTACGGCCCACGCATGAACGTCAACGATGGCCGCGTGGTCTCCAATTTCATTGTTCAAGCGCTCCGCCACGAGCCCATTACGCTCTACGGTGACGGTTCACAGACGCGCTCGTTCTGCTACGTCGACGACCTCATTGATGGCATGGTCCGCTTCATGGATCAGGACACGGAGACGGGCCCTGTCAATTTCGGCAATCCGCATGAATTCACGATGCGGAAGTTGGCTGAAACCGTTATACGTTTGACGCAGAGCCGTTCGCAGATCGTCAATCTGCCGCTGCCAAACGACGACCCCAAACAGCGCTGTCCGAACATCGACAAGGCCAAACAGCTCCTCGGGTGGGAGCCGAAAGTCGCTCTCGAAGAAGGGCTGCAAAAGACCATCCTGTACTTTAAAAGCATTTTATGATCAAAGCCATTTTCAAACATTTCGCCGGCAGGCATTACAAGAAGTTTTTAAAAAAGTGTCAGCCCGTCGTCGAAAAAATCAAGCTATGGGAGACCGAGTACAAGACGCTCGCGCCCGAACAATTGCGCGAGAAGACAGAAGCATTCAAGCAGCGTTATCGCGAGGGTGAGAGCCTGGAAGACCTTCTGCCCGAGGCCTTTGCTGTCGTAAAGTCGGCAGCCAAACAGCTCGTCGGCACGAAGTACATGCTCTGCGGACACGAGTTGATGTGGGACATGGTCCATTACGACGTCCAGCTGATTGGCGGTATCGCGCTCCACGAGGGCAAGATCTGCGAAATGGCCACCGGTGAGGGCAAGACGCTCGTTGCGACGCTTCCATTCTATCTCAACGCTTTGACGGGTAAAAACTGCCAATTGGCGACCGTCAATGATTACCTGGCTCGACGCGATGCCCAGCAGATGGGCTATATTTACGAGATGTTGGGCTTGAAAGTCGCCTGCATTCAGCATGGAATGAACACCGAGGAGCGCAAGGCAGCCTACACGGCCGATATCACTTATGGCACCGCTTCAGAATTCGGCTTTGACTACCTCCGCGACAACGGCATGGCCACCTCCAAGGAAGAACAGGTCCAGCGCGAGCACTATTTTGCGATCATCGACGAAGCTGACTCCATCCTCATCGACGAGGCCCGGACACCGCTCATCATTTCGGGGACCTCCGATGCTTCACGTGAAGCCCCTTTCAGCGAGCTTAGGCCCTCGGTCGAGCGTCTGGTGCGCGTCCAGCAGCAACTCTGCAATCGACTGGTCACAGAAGCCAAGGAAAGCCTCGACAAAGACCTCGAAAATGCACTTCCTAAACTCCTTCAAGTCAAGCTGGGCATGCCGAAAAATCGCCAATTTCTGCGTCTGATGGAGGAAGGCCCCGCTCGTAAGGCCTTTGATCGCTTTGAAACAGAGATGCATGGCGAGTCCAACCGCGATCGCTTTTTCGAGTTGAAAGAACAGCTGTTTTTTGTCATCGAGGAAAAACACTCCGTCGCCGACCTCACCGAACTCGGCCGCAAAGAGCTCTGTCCAAACGACGCCGACGCCTTTCTCCTTCCCGACCTGCCGACCTTTTTTAGCGAAGTCGATGGCTCGTCGATTCCCGATAAGCAGAAAATTGAGAAAAAACAAGAGGCCGAGGCCATTTTCGCCGAAAAGAGCGAGCGCATTCACTGCCTCAGTCAACTGTTGCGCGCCTACTGTCTCTACGAAAAGGACGACGAGTACATCGTTCAGGATGGTAAGATCATCATCATCGACGAAAACACCGGCCGCGCCATGCCGGGACGTCGTTGGAGCGAGGGCCTCCATCAGGCCGTTGAGGCCAAAGAGGGCGTCGTCATCGAAAAAGAATCGAAGACCTACGCTACCATCACTCTCCAGAACTATTTCCGCATGTACGAAAAACTCTCTGGCATGACCGGTACCGCAGAAACAGAAGCCCAGGAGTTTTACGACATCTACAAACTCCACGTTGTCTCCATTCCCACGTACAAGCCCTGCATTCGCAAAGACTCCCATGACCTCGTCTACAAGACCCGCCGCGACAAGTACAATGCCGTCGTTAAAAAGATCGAAGACGCCTTTAAACGCGGTCAACCTGTGCTCGTCGGAACGGCCTCTGTAGAGGCTTCCGAGCTATTGAGTAAAATGCTCAAGCGCGTCAACATTCCCCACACCGTCCTCAACGCCAAATACCACGAAAAAGAGGCCGACATCATCGCTCTCGCCGGTCAACGCAGCTCCGTCACCATTTCGACAAACATGGCGGGTCGAGGCACCGATATCCGCCTGGGCGCTGGCATTGCAGACGTCGGTGGACTGTTTGTCGTCGGCACGGAACGCCACGAGGCCCGCCGCATCGATCGACAACTGCGCGGCCGCTGTTCACGTCAAGGTGACCCCGGTATGTCGCAATTTTTTGTATCGCTCGAGGACGACCTCATGCGTCTCTTCGCCAACGCCGGTATTCTTTCGAGGGCCCTCGACAAGAGCTTCGAAGAGGGCGAAGAACTCACGCATCCCCTCGTTTCCAGAGCCATAGAAACTGCCCAAAAGCGCGTCGAGCAACAAAATTACTCCATTCGCAAGCGCCTGCTCCAATACGACGACGTCCTCAATCGCCAACGCGAAGTCATCTACGCCCTCCGCAACGACATTCTCCACACCGACGAGCCCAAAACCGTCCTGTTTGAAATGATCGAAGAAGAGCTCGCTGAGCGCATCGAAGAGCTCGATCTCGATAAACGTGTCGCGCAAGAGGCCCTCGTTAACTTCGTCCAATGGCTCAACATGCATTTCCCAGTCAGCGTCAAGGTTGACGAGGTTGCAAAACTCGATGAGGCTGCCCTCCTCGCCTTTCTGATGGAGAAGATTCGCAAGGCCTACGTCGCCAAGGAGTCCGTTGAAGAAATTGATGCCCTCAAACAACTCGAGCGCTACGGCCTCATCAGGGCGATCGACAATCATTGGCAGACTCACTTGACGGAAATGGAAGAGTTGCGACGCAGCGTCAGCCTCCGTAGCTACGGCCAAAAAGACCCGCTCAACGAGTACAAGAGCGAGGCCTACGGTTTCTTCGAAGAACTCATGCGTCGCATCCGCAAAGAGATCTGCCTGAACACCTTCCGTTCCGCCACCAGCTTCGACAAGTTTAAGAGCATCTTGTTGCAAATTTCCAAAAACATGAAGCTGTCTGGCCCCTCCGATTCCGCCAATCAGTCTGGCCCGAGCCATCCGGTATCGTCGCCCATTCCAAACAAGACGATACAACTGCCAAAAATCGACTTCCCAAAACAACCAAAAATCGGCCGCAACGACCCCTGCCCATGCGGCAGCAACAAAAAATACAAGAAGTGCTGCGGCCAGTTTGAGGATTGACCCATTTGACCTCAAACATTAGAAAAAGTTTCGCTAATGATTGAGGTCAAATAAGGCTTCGACGAACGGCCAAGAGACGACATTCCAAAAAGCGCTGAGAAAGTCGGAGCGGCGATTTTGGAATTTGAGGTAATAGGCGTGCTCCCAGACGTCAACGACGATTAATGGCTTTCCAAGGCTGTCGGCATGGACGATATCCCGCATGAGGGGGCTGTCGTGGCCGGGTGTCGATGTGATAGCTAGCTTTTTTTGTGGCGTGAGAATGAGCCAGGCCCATCCGCTGGCGAAATGATTGGCTGCCTTTTCCTGAAAAGCTTTTTTAAAAGCGTCGAAGGAACCGAACGTTGTATTAAGAGCTTCGAGGAGCTTGCCAGATGGTTGACCGCCGCCCTGAGGAGACAGGAGGCTCCAATAGAAACAGTGATTGGCGTGGCCACCACCGTTGTTGCGTACAGCGTTGCGAATGGACTCCGGGACGTCCTTTAGATTGGAAATGAGGTCTTCAACCCTTTCCGGCGCATCATAATTGATTGACGTGAGGGCGGCATTGAGCTTGTCGACGTACGTTTGATGGTGCTTTGTGTGATGGATTTCCATCGTTTTGGCGTCGAAATGCGGCTCGAGCGCATTGTAGCTTAGTGTGAGTTTTGGAAGTGTGTACATAAAGACTTATGAAAAATGATTTTCGAGAACGTCATGACGAATGGAACCCCTTTTGCATTTGTCTTACCATAAATATTTACTCATACCGATACAACCTTTTTAGTCGTCTTTTGCGAAAAAATCTGCCAAAGTATTATCTATGGATACAGACAAGACGCTTCAAGAACATCAGGAAATTTGCGAAAAAGTGTACGCGTTGCTGCAGGAGGAAAACGTGTGTCTCAAGCGAGAACAGAAAATGCCAAGCACCAGCCTACTCGATCAGAAAAAGACCTTATTGGCCCGCCTCGAAAAGAGTGTTGGCGCTTTGAAGGCCGTTAATGATGGCAATCAAAAACTGTTGTCTTCTCAGAAAAAACAGATAATCAAGGTCCAGGCGCAGATGATGAAAATCTTTTCGCTCGACCGCGAGAATGAACAGCTCTTGCTCAAAAACAGCGTCCACCTCAATCTCGGCCAAACCATTCGGCCAGTGTCGCTTCAGAAGGTCGAGCAGGCCTATAAGGCTTAATACCCACCATCCATCAATCCTTGTGGTTTTTAAGCAAACAACATTGAGGCTGCCACACCTCCGACTCTTTTGACTGAAAGCCCTTGCAAAATGAAAAATTTTGGGCAGCATATTTTTTTGTGAGAGTCACCAAAAGCTGCATAGACAACATCAAGCGTCGGGTAAACCTCTACGACGTTGTGTCGCCGTATGTGAAGTTGGTGAAGACTGGAACGAGTTGGAAGGGCCTGAGTCCGTTTTCAAACGAAAAGACACCCTCGTTTTTTGTGCACCCAGACAAAGGCCTCTTCAAATGCTTCAGCACGGGCGTCGCTGGTGACATCTTCCGTTTTTTGGAATTGAAGGAAAACCTGAGCTTTACCGAGAGCGTGGTGGCGATTTCGGAGCGCTTTCACATCGAACTGGAGTACGAAGACGGCGTTTCTAAGGAGACGATTTCTGACCAAAAACAGCTGTATGGGCTGCACGAGGAGGCAACGGCGTTTTTCGAAAAAGCGTTTTGGGCGAACACGACTGGCGGTGCTTTTATTCAAAAATACTGGGCCGGGAGGCATTTTCAGCCCGAGTTGGCAAAAGAGTTCCGCATCGGCTTTGCGGACGTCGACGATCGTGAGTTTCTCAAAACCATCGAGGGGCGCTTTCCCGCAAAAACACTCGAAGAGAGCGGATTGTTTTACGCGAGAAAGGACGCCTCACGGTCCCTCCGTCTGCGCTTTCGTGGACGCCTCATGATCCCCATACGCGACATCCAGGGACGCACGATCGCCTTTTCCTCCCGCCAACTGGAAATCACGCCCAACGACGACCCCGCCCACGAGGCCAAATACGTCAATTCGCCAGAGACGCCGATTTTCACAAAGGGCCACCTCTTGTTCAACCTGGATAAGGCTCGCAAACACGTTCAACAAACAGACTGCATCTGGCTCGTAGAGGGACAGCTGGACACCCTGCGTTGCTTTGAGAAAGGCCTTTTGACGACCGTCGCCCCTCAGGGAACCGCCATTACGGAATCTCAATTGAGCCTCATTCGGCGCTATACAACACAGTTGAAGTGTCTGCTCGACGGCGATGGCGCTGGCCAAAGAGCCGCCTTCCGCGTCCTTCCCATGGCCCTCAAGGCCGGCCTGGAGATCGAGTTTTACCCACTCCCACCCGAAGAAGACCCAGACACGTTTTTCCAAAAGAGCAACGACGTCTTGGCCCTGCTCCACAAAATGCGACGCTCGCCCATGGCCTTCGCCCTAGACTTCCTAATGGCTGGCAAAAAGGACCTCTCTCCGGGCCAAAAAAGCACTGTCCTAGAATCGATTTATGAGATTTTGGCGGAATTGTCGTCCGTCGTGACACAGGAAGATTATCTCCACGAAGTCGGCCAGCTATTACACATCGATTTCAGCTCTGTTTTGACCGATTTTAAGACCTTTTTGCGCAACCAAAAACAGGTCTTTTCAGCGGAATCGAACTTTTCTGAAAAAAAAGTTGACAAAAATGAAAAAGGGAAATTGACAACCGCAGAATATCAGCTATTGCTCATTACCCTAAACGATCACACTCTAGCCACAAAGATTGCGCAAATCTTGAATCCAGAATGGATCGACGATGCGTCCCTCGAAGGACTGCTCTTAAGAAAAATACTTGCGGATATATCTGAAGACTTGTGGCACGGTAGCGATGATCTTGAAGGCCTCTTCCAAACAGAAGAGGAACGTAATCATTTATACGGAATGTTGGGCGAGACTCTACCTTTCGAAGATAACAGAGAGGCGGCGAATCAGTGTATTCGGACGCTTTTTCGGTCGTTTTTGAAAGCGCAGATGCACCACCTTGACCAGCAAATCGAGTCGGCCGATGAGACCCTCAAATTGCAACTTTCCAGAGAACGATTGTCGTTGCGCAAGGCCCTGCAAGAACAGGCTACCCTCATCTCCATCTAAAGACCCATGAAAAATACCGTCAAAGCTCGTTTCGCGCTCCGCCGCCTACCTCACGTACCATCGTACGCTACGGCAGGTCGTGCTCGCGCAAAGCCAAGCTTTGACGGTATTTTTCATGGGTCTTTAAGCGTCAATCTTTACGAAAACAGTAAGACCGTTGAAAAATGGTCCTATAGCCAAGCCCGAGGAACGAGGGCGACAGGAGCGTACGTCTGTACGTGACTGAGCCCGAATGACGAGAACGCCGCTAGAGGACATTTTGCAATGGTCTTAACTTACAGTCACTATGCCTAAAAAAACCACCATACCAGCAGATATTGTTGACGATCCTGAATTAGACGAGTCTTCCTCGGATTCCCTCAATGAGAAAATTCGGTTGTTTATCGATATTTCAAAAAAACAGGGATTTGTGACGATTGAAGATATCAACGAACACCTACCTGAAGATATCAGTTCTCAAAAAGATATCGAGAACGTCATTAATATCCTTGAAAACCTTGAGGTCGAAATCCTAGACACCGAAGAGGTTGAGGAATTTCGCCAAAAGCTCGAACAGGCCCAGGATGAAGAAGTCCAGTTGGCCCAAACAGAGATCGTCGAAGACCCCGTCCGCATGTACCTCAAGCAGATGGGTCAGGTCCCTCTTCTGTCGCGCGAGCAAGAGGTCAGCATTTCTAAACGCATCGAAAAGGCCGAGTACGCCGCCCAAGACAAGCTGTTCGCCGTCAGCCTGACACGCGAATTCCAGCGCGATCTCGCCGTCAAATTATCAAACAAAGAAGAGCGCTTTGACCGCATCGTACTCGACAAGAAAATCGACAGCCGCGAAGAGTACTACACTATGCTCCCAAAGCTAATCGAACAGATGGACGAAATCGGGGCGCGCATCGACCAGTCATGGGAAGAGTGCGTTAACAGCAAAAACGAAGAGACCATCCAGAGGGCAAAGATCCGTTTTAATAAATACGAGGCCCAACTGAAGCCCATCTTTAAACGTTTCTGCTTCAAATTGAAAATCTTTGAAGAGCTCCTCGATAACCTGTCGCCCGTCCTCCGCGAAATCGAAGATATTCTGGGCAAGGTTAATTCGGTCCGCAAACAGAAGGACCACGATTTTAAAACTGTCGACGTCTCCAAGCTGGAAAAACGTTTGGTCGATCTCGAAAAGATCTATCGCATTGATCCACGTGAACTCATTTTGCTCGTCAGAACAGTCCGCAAGTATATGCGCGAGGCACACCGCGCCAAGACAGAAATGGTCGAGGCCAACCTGCGCCTCGTCATCAGTATTGCCAAAAAATACACCAACCGCGGCCTCTCCTTTCTCGACCTCATTCAAGAAGGAAATATGGGCCTCATGAAGGCCGTTGAAAAGTTCGAATACCGCCGCGGCTACAAGTTTTCCACCTACGCGACGTGGTGGATCCGGCAGGCCATTACACGATCGATCGCCGACCAGGCACGCACCATCCGCATTCCAGTACACATGATCGAGACCCTCAACAAGGTCATCCAGGTCCAAAAGCAACTCCTCCAAGAGCTCGGACACGACCCAACAGCCGAAGAGGTCGCCGAAGAGATGGACATGCCCGTTGACCGCGTCCAGTCAATCATGAAGATGGCCCAACAGCCGATCTCGCTGCAGAGCCCCGTGGGCGACGGCGAAGATACCAGCTTTGGCGACTTTATTGAAGACAAAGGGGCCGATAACCCCTATGACATGACAGCTTACAGCCTTCTGCGCGAAAAGCTGGTTGACGTTCTCGACAGCCTGACTGAGCGCGAACGCAAGGTGCTCTCCCTCCGATTCGGCCTGGCAGACGGTTACAGCCGCACGCTCGAAGAAGTCGGCCGCATGTTCAATGTCACACGCGAACGCATTAGACAAATCGAGGCCAAAGCCCTGCGTAAAATGCGCCACCCAACGCGCATTCGCCAGCTCCACGGCTTCTTCGAGGGTAACTTCAATCAAGAAGGGCCGAGCTTCGAATCTTTTCGAAAAAAGAAACGCGAAAAAAGACTTGATTCTTTTAAGAAAACAACTTGATTAAAAGTACCTATGCAAAAAGGCGTGAACGTTCGTTTCGCGCTCCACTGACTGCCTCACGTACTTCTATGTACGCTACGGCAGGTCATGTTCGCGCAAAGCCAAGCTTTAACGCCCTTTTTCATAGGTACTTTTACGCATCAACCCGTTGTGGATTTTCTTTAAAAATAGAAGTTTAAAAAAAACTTCTTGGCATAATTGTTAAAGAAATTAAAAGTTTAAAGATATTTTTTAACGTGGACGACTAGCTCAATTGGTTAGAGCTACTGGTTTACACCCAGTAGGTTACAGGTTCGAGTCCTGTGTCGTCCACCAAGAGGGAGCTAAAAAGGGTGTCAAAACTAGTTTCGCGCTGCGCCAACGGCCTCACGTACGTCTGTGTACGCTACGGCAGGTTGTGCTCGCGCAAAAGCCAAGTTTTGACACCTTTTTAGCTCCCTCTTGGCAGTCGTCGGTCTCTGGCAATGAAACTGCCTTTGGACGTGCTCTTTGGTATGGTTGCTCGCGCAAAGCCAAGTTTTGACACCTTTTTAGCTCCCTCTTGGCAGTCGTCGGTCTCTGGCAATGAAACTGCCTTTGGAAGCCCGATGCAAAATGGCCGGCAAGGCCCGAGGAGCGAGGGCGACAGGAGTGTACGTTGGTACGTGACTTAGCCCGAACGACGAGAACGCCGCTATAGACCATTTTGCATCGGGCTTTTTTTGCTGTAAGCCGGATTCTGTAGGCACATAACATGCCCTGCATTCATTTATCTAAGGCCCTGAGGACCTTCTCCGCCGAAGCAGAGTGCGACAAACCCGAAACCGTAATGGGGCGAGCCGCCCTGAGGTTTCCTATTTTGTCTTGCACCGGATTAGGTTTTTCGTGCCTTTCTCGTTGCCGAGAGAAGCGGTGAGCTCTTACCTCACCTTTTCACCCTGACCGCAAAAAGCGGCGGTTTATTTTCTGTGACACTGTCTGTCTGCCAGCCTTGACGCTGACATCCCTCGTTTTCACAAGGAATCCTGCTCTATGGTGTCCGGACTTTCCTCTCCCTTCTTTCGAAAAGAGCGAATGCACGCGATCAGACATCATCGAACAACGTCGCAAAAAGTCAATAACTTTTTTAATCTAGCCCCCATACCCCTCAATCATTAGCTGTTTCATCTCGACCCCTTGGGCATTTTCATCACAACTGCTTGTCATGTCTGACGTACAAAAAAAGCCCTGCACGCGTGTGGCAAGGCTTTTTTGAATAACGGGCTCTTTTAAGAGTCGCGGTTGGGGCGCGGAGTGGTGTGTCTTGAAGTCGCTTCTTTGTGGACAGCTGGCTTCGCTGACTTCTTATCCGTTGACTTGACTGGCTTCTTCTCAGTCGCCTGCTTTTTCTCAACAGACTTCTTGGCAGCTGGTTTCTTGACCTCTACTGATGTATCAGTCGAAGCAATGAGCTCTGGCTGATCGTTTGGCTCGGGCTTGTAGGCCGTCTTGATGCCAGAATCCGCCGCATGAATCAGCTCGATGAGCGCCATTGGGGCAGCATCGCCGAGACGCGGCAAAATCTTGAAAATACGCGTGTAGCCACCCGTACGGCTGCTAAACTCGTTAACGCGGTCGTTGAAGAGCTGCTTGACGGCGCCGTTATCGCGGATCTGGGCAATGGCCAGACGACGATAATGGAGCTTGTCCTTTGGCTGCTCGGCAACAGAGGCCTTCTTGGCCAGCGTTATCATCTTTTCGGCAAACGGACGCAGGGCTTTCGCCTTGGCGAGCGTTGTCTCGATCCGGCCGTGTTTAAAGAGGGCCGTTGCTAAATGGGCCATCATGGCAATCCGGTGTTCTTTTTTCACACCGAGAATGTGTTTGTGCTTTACGTGACGCATGTTAAATTTTTTTAAGACATTTGCAAAAATTCTACGGCGTTCTCGTCGTTTTAGAGCTAGGTCACGTACTCAACGTACGTTCACCGTCGCCCTTTCGTCTTGAGACGCATTTTGCAGCCGTCTTACCTTTCGTAATTTGTTAATTCGCAAAGACCTGTGAAAAATGATGTCAAAGCTTGGCTTTGCGCGAGCACGACCTGCCGTAGCGTACGATGGTACGTAAGGCAATCGCGCGGAGCGAAAAACGAGCTTTCACGGCATTTTGCATAGGTCTTTAGATTTCGTAAGCGGGGACTTCTAGTAGCCGTCGGTCGATTTTCATACCGAGAGACAGCCCGAGTTGTTCCAGTTTTTCCTTGATTTCGGTCAATGATTTTTTGCCAAAGTTGCGGTACTTGAGCATGTCGGCCTCAGTTTTCATCGCGAGCTCTCCAACGGTGAGAATGTTGGCGTTGTTCAAGCAATTGGCGGCGCGGACTGAAAGCTCGATCTCGTTGACGCTCATATTGAGCAACTTGCGCAAACGATTCTGCTCTTCGTTGACCTTCTTAGTCTCGCTTTCAAACTCGATGTCCTGCTCCGTAACGCTGCTGAAGACGTCGAGGTGGCGGGCCAAAATGACAGTCGCCTCCTTGAGTGCCTCTTCAGGCGTGATACGGCCGTCCGTCTGAATTTCCAGCAAGAGCTTGTCGAAGTCGGTCATTTGGCCGACGCGCGTGCTCTCCACCTTGTAGTTGACCAAGATAACGGGGCTGAAAAGAGAATCGATCGAGATAATGCCAATCGCCTGTCCTTGCTTTTTGTTTTCCTCGGACAACCGGTAACCTCGCCCAACAACAACTTCGAGCTGCGCGCGAAAGTGTTGTTTTTTGTCCAAGGTGCAAATCACCTGATCGGGGTTAATAACCTCAAAGGCATCATCCTCTTCTCCCTTTATGTCGGCGGCAGTGATGACTCCGGCGCGCTCCACATCGATGCTCAAATGAAGCGGCTCGCGGCTCGCTGCCTTGAGAAGCACCTTTTTGAGATTGAGAACGATATCGGTGACGTCCTCAACGACGCCATCGATGCTCTGAAACTCGTGATTGACACCGTCCATTGCGATCGAAGCGATTGCGGCACCCTCAATGGAACTCAATAAAACGCGACGTAAGGCATTGCCAATGGTATGGCCATAGCCTTTTTCGAAAGGATCGGCGATAAACGTTGCCCGTGTATCGGTGAATCCATCCACCTTCTGCAACCTATTTGGAAGCTCGAATTTCCCTAATCTTTTTGTCATGGTTTTACTCCAAAAGTGTTTATCATTGAATCTTAACGGCTGTAAAACTCAACAATTAATTGCTCGTTGATATTGATTTCCGTCACCATCTCTTCGCGAGAAGGCAGGCGGTTCACTGTTCCCTTCATACCTTCGGCATGTAGAGTGAGCCAGGCGGGCACGGTGCGGGCCTGCGATTCTTCCATACAGCGCGTAGCGAGCTGTTTGGAGGCGCTGCGATCGCGAACCTCGACAACATCACCTGGCTGACAATTGTAGCTGGCAATGTCGACCTTATGTCCGTTGACACGGACGTGGCCGTGGTTCACGAATTGACGGGCGCTCGAACGCGTCTTGGACAAGCCCAAACGGTAAACAATGCTGTCCAAACGGGTCTCCAAGAGCTGCAAGAAGATCTGGCCAGTCACACCGCGTTTCGTTTTAGCGCGGTCGAAGGTCAGACGAAATTGCTTTTCGCTCAAGCCAAACATATAGCGGAGCTTTTGCTTTTCATTGAGACCGATCGAATAATCGGTGACGCGGCGACGGAGACGCGGTCCATGGACTCCTGGTGGATAAGCGCGGCGTTCAAAAGCCTTATTTGGCGGGAAAATAGCTTGCCCAAAACGACGATTGATACGTGTAGTAGGTCCTGTATAGCGAGACATTTGTGTATTCCTCTTTTTTAAAATTATACGCGGCGACGTTTGCGTGGACGGCAACCGTTGTGTGGAACAGGCGTGTCATCCAGAATTTCCGTCACAATAAACCCGAGCGACTGCAGGGCCCGAATAGCCGAATCACGGCCCATTCCAGGTCCTTTAATCTTCACGCTGACTTCTTTCATTCCGTGAGATATAGCCGTCCGGCCAGCATCCTGCGTCACGATTTGAGCGGCGTATGCCGTCGACTTGCGCGAGCCCTTGAAGCCACATTTACCGGCGTTGGCCCACGAAATGACGTGTCCACGCGGATCAGTAAAGGTAACCTTTGTGTTATTGAACGTCGCCAATATATGGCAGACGCCAACATGCACATTTTTACTTCCTTTTGCCCGACGAATTTTGACTTCGCCAAGAGACTCTGACAGCAAGTCCTTTGCAGTCGGCTGGACCACTTTCTTGGTCTCACCTTCATTGTTGGACTCTACCGAAACAGTCTCCTTTTCAACAGACGCCGTAGCCTCCTTTTCTGCTGATGGAGCTATTTTTTTCTTTTTTTCCATAATATAGAAATCCTTACAGATTTTTTAATTTTCTAGACTGAGCTTAAAATGATTTATATTTACATCATTTCTTTACCCAATTAAAGGCCTTTGAAAAATGATGTCAAAGCTTGGCTTTGCGCGAGCACGATCTGCCGTAGCGTACGATGGTACGTAAGGCAGTCGCGCGGAGCGAAAAACGAGCTTTCACGGCATTTTGCATAGGCCTTTATTTTTTCTTCATAACACCGACGGTCTTCCTCGCGCCCTTGCGGGTACGAGCGTTGGTGCTCGTGCGTTGACCTCTAACGGGCAATCCGCGTTGATGCCGAATGCCGCGATAGCATCTAATCGCCTGCATGCGTTTGATATTACCCATCACATCGCGGCGAAGGTCACCCTCGATCTTGAATCCATTACGGGTAATCGATTCAACAATCTTGTTGAGTTCTTCTTCGCTCAACTCGTGAGCGCGCTTGTTTGGGTCTATATCGGCATCTTCCAGGAGCTCTTTGGCTCGCGTCGGACCAATACCATAGATATAGCGTAGAGAATACTCGATTTTCTTCTCTTTGGGGATATCGACTCCTAATATACGTGGCATATCTTTAATGAATAAGTTGTGAATTAAAAAACTATATTTTATACAATGTCAACACTTCCGGATCTTTTTCTGTAACGAGCACGGTGTGTTCGAAGTGAGCGCAGGGCATGCGGTCTTTTGTGACCACCGTCCAGCCGTCTTGTAAAATCTCTACAGCGTAATGGCCGAGCATGACCATGGGCTCGAGGGCGAGCGTCATACCGGGCTTCATTTCAGGACCTTTTCCGGAAGGGCCGTAATTGGGAATTTGTGGCTCCTCGTGCATATCGCGACCGACGCCGTGGCCAACGAAATCGCGGACAACGTTCATTCCGTTGCTCTCTACGTAGCGTTGGACGGCATTGGAAATGTCGCCGATGCGGTTACCGGGGCGCACTTGATCGATGGCAACCTCGAGCGCCTTTTGGGTGACATCGACGAGTTTTTTTACGTCATTGGAGACCTCACCAACACAGACCGTCGCGGCATTGTCTCCGACAAAACCCTTGTAGCGAAGGGCGACGTCGATGCTGACAATGTCACCTGTCTGAATCGAGCGTTGCATCGATGCGATACCGTGGACGAGCTCTTCATTGAGCGAAATGCAGGAGTAACAGGGAAAAACGTTCTTGCCGGCGCGGTAATTGTAACTCGTACTCTCGGCCCCGTATTCCGCCATCAAACGTTTACCGATCTGGTCGAGGTCGTAAGTCGTCATGCCAACTTTAATCGACGCGAGCATGCGATGCAAGACAGCCGCCGCAATCGTGCAGGCCTCCCGCATACATTCCAAATCTTTACCTTTCTTTATCGGTATCATTTAAAAGACCATTGCAAAATGTCCCACGGCGTTCTCGTCGTTCGGGCCTGGCTATAGGCCCATTTTGCAGCGGTCTTTCCTTTCGTATTTTTTAATTCGCAAAGACCTGTGAAAAATGGCGTCAAAGCTTGGCTTTGCGCGAGCACGAGCTGCCGTAGCGTACATACGGTATGTAAGGCAGTCGCGCGGAGCGAAAAACGAGCTTTCACGGCATTTTGCATAGGTCTTTTAAAAGAAGGTTCTAATAATCCACGCACCTAGTCCCAAAAGGAACAGTGCCAGTAAGGGGTACCAGAGAATACCGAGGTTTTTGAGCTGTTCGGTGTCGATGAGCTGCTTAACCCGCAATTCGCTCCGCGCGCGCAGGCGGCCCTTCTTCAAAAAGCCGTCGTAGTGACGTTGCAGGAGGTATGTCTCGATCTGACGCATCGTGTCGAGCATGACACCGACCGTAATGAGCGTGCCCGTGCCTCCAAAAAACATCGCGATGCGGTACGGAATATTGTAGGCGAAAAAGAGCAGGTCCGGAAAGAGCGCAATCACCGTTAAAAAGATCGCACCGGCGAGCGTTAACCGCGTCATGACAAAGTCGAGGAACTTCGCTGTAGGGAGTCCGGGACGTACGCCGGGAATGTAGCCGCCGTTCTTTTTGAGGTCATCCGCGATCTGGACCGGACGGAACATGATGGAGACCCAAAAATAGCTGAATCCGAGAATCATGCTTCCGTAAAACGTGTAATAGGTGGCTGAGCCCTGGGTCAGGATCGACGACATGCGCTGGAAAAAGCTGAGGCCCGTCACCGCCGCGATGTAGGCAAAAATCTGTTGCGGAAACATCAGGATGGCGCTGGCAAAGATAACAGGCATGACACCCGCATAGTTGATTTTGAGCGGCAAAAACGAGGTCTGTCCGCCGTACATCTTTTGGCCAACCACGCGCTGGGCGTATTGAACGGGAATCTTGCGCTGCGCCTGCGTTACGGCGATCATCGAGCCGATGACAACCAAGAGTAAAACGAGCATCAAAAAGGCTTGCGGCAGTCCCATCGTCACGCCTCCTTCTGCACCAACGGGGGCGGAGAAGAGCTTGGCGGCGATCGTCAGGGCCTGAGGCATACCCGATAAAATACCAATCGTGATGAGCAGTGAAATGCCGTTGCCGATACCGCGCTCGGTGATCTGGTCACCCAACCACGTTAAAAGCATCGTTCCAGCCGCCAAAAAGATGGTGCCAGTCAGCACAAACCAGCCGCTGGAAATCACGACGATTCGCCCGTAAACATACTGGTCAAAGCCCATGAAGAGCTTGCCAGGGTAGTTGCAGAGAGCCGTCGTCAAGAGGGCTCCCTGAACCAAACAAATCACCAAGGTCAAGTAACGCGTGTACTGCGTGATCTTTTGACGGCCAACGTCCCCTTCTTGCTGCAATTGAGCGAGAGAAGGCATCACCGCCGCCGCCAGCTGCATGATAATCGATGCGCTGATGTACGGCATAATGCCCAATCCAAAAATAGCCCCCTTGAGAAAGGCGCCACCCGTAAACAAGTTGTACAAGCCAACGAGGTTACCGGAAGTGGCACTTTGCGCCGCAAAAAACGTTTGCAACGGCAGAGGGTCCAATCCAGGAATCGGAATGTTCGCCCCTACCCTAGCAATGAAGAGCAAGGCAAACGTAAATAAGATACGCTGTCTCAACTCTGGGATTTTTAATGAATTGGTAAACGCTGAAATCATGGTGTTATGACTCTATTTTTTCAATAACCGACACTTGACCGCCTGCAGCCTCGATCTTGGCCTTGGCAGAAGAGGAAAACTTGTCTGCCGTGATCGTGAGGGCCCGACTCAGTTCGCCATCTCCGAGGACCTTGATGCGGACCGCCGTTGGACGGACGAGACCTGCATGCACGAGGACATCGCGATCGATTGCCTGAATGCCTTCGATGGTGCTGAGGTCACCGACATTGACGATATCGTAGCGTTTCGTAAAGGAAAAATTGCTGAAACCGCGTTTTGGTAGTTTGCGGTAGTATGGGATACCGGAACAGACGGGAGATGGCGTGTAACCCGCTCTCGCCTTACCACCCTTGTGACCGCGACCGGAAGTTTTACCGTGTCCTGTGCCTTGCCCTCTTCCCAAACACTTCGGTTCTGGACGTGCACCCTTTGATTTAGGTATTGTATGTAATTTCATGATGCCTAAGACCATTGCAAAATGTCCGCTGCGTTCTCGTCGTTCGGGCTAGGTCACGTACGTCAGTACGCTCCCGTTGCCCTCGCTCCTCGAGCCTTGCCGGCCATTTTTCAACGGTCTTACCTTTCTTTTAAAATCTTAATTATTAGTACTTCAAGATCTATAATCCATGTGCCCTAGCATAAAGCAACGAGCTTTCACGTATCATATGTCTTTACATTTCTTAAGCGGTTAATGGATCGACATCGGTTGTCCTTTTACGACCCGCGTGGACGTCGGACACCGAACGCAACTGCGTCAGGGCGTCGACGGCGGCGCGAACCATGGCGAGGGCATTGTTGGACCCCAAAGACTTCGAAAGGACGTCCTTGACTCCTACAGCCTCCAATACGGCGCGAACGCCACCACCAGCCAAGACACCTGTACCGGGGCTCGCCGGACGCAACAACACCTTACCACCGTCGGCCTCGCCGCGAATGGAATGTGGAATAGTTGCGCCAGTCAAGGGGACCTGGATCATGTGTTTATGGGCGTGTTCAGTGCCTTTACGGATGGCATCAGCGACTTCTTTTGCTTTCCCGTAACCGACGCCGACATGGCCTTCTTTATCTCCGGATACCACTAATGCGGCGAAGCTGAATCGACGTCCTCCCTTGACGACCTTCGCACAACGATTGATGTGGACCACCTTATCGGTATACTTGGATACGGGTTGAGGCGCCGGTTCTCTTCTCCGACTCGCACGTGGGTTATGTTCTCTTTTTTCAGTGCTCATATTGATGAAAAACTGTGCAAAATGGCCTCTAGCTGTGTTCTCGTCGTTCGGGCTAGGTCACGTACGTCAGTACGCTCCCGTTGCCCTCACTCCTCGGGCCTTGCGATAGGACCATTTTGCCCAGTTCTTAGTTGTTGATTGTTACAAATTGAATAAAATAATAAAAATCCATCAAGCAAGCTTGAGAAATCGTGTCAAAACTTGGCTTTGCGCGATTTCACAGGCTTGCTTAAAAGAGGAGGCCGGCTTCACGGACCGTATCAGCAAATGCCTTGACGGTTCCGTGATAACGACGTCCACCGCGATCAAAGACGATGGTTTGAACACCTGCAGTTTTGGCCTTTTCTCCAAAGAGTTTGGCAAATGCGACGACGCCATCCATGTTTGGCTTGAGGTTCTGCGAGCGCAGGTCCTTGGCCAAGCTAGAGAGGGCGAAGAGGGTCTTGCCTTCGGTGTCATCGACGCATTGAGCATACATGTGTTTATTACTCAAGCGTAAAGACAACCGTGGCCGCTCAGCTGTTCCGGCAACTTTTTTCCGAATACGCCAGCAGCGCTTTTGTAAAAGAGTTTTTTTCAGTTCTACTTTGTTCATATCAGAAAGAATTTTGTTAATTTAAAAATAATCAACAAGAAATAATTTTTAGAAAACTACTTTTACTAAAAAACATTACTCATTGATGATAAAGAACGATGATAAATGCTGTCAAAGCTTGGCTTTGCGCGAGCACGATTCGGCCGTAGCGTACGATGGTACGTAAGGCAGTCGCGCGGAGCGAAAAACGAGCTTTCACTGCATTTTGCATAGGTCTTTAAGCGGTTTTCTTGCCTTCCTTACGCCTTACGTATTGCCCGACGATGCGGACGCCCTTGCCTTTGTAAGGTTCGACGGGGTAGAAATGTTTGATGTCTGCAGCGACCTGGCCCACGAGGTGTTTGTCGACGCCCTCGATTTTGAGCTTGGTGTTTTCAACGATCGTGACCTTGATGCCCTCTGGAATCTCGTATTTGATCGGGTGGGAATAGCCCAACGCGAGGTCGATCATCTTGCCGTTGAGAATGGCTTTGAAACCAACACCAACGATTTCGAGATCTTTGGAATAAAGGACCTGCACGCCCTTGACCATGTTGGCCAAGATAGCGCGCGCGGTTCCTCGCATCGCATGAGCCAAGCGGCTGTTGTTCGCCGAATCGACGAGCAATTCGCCCTCTTTCAAAGTAATCGTGACGGCCTTGTCAAAGGTCTTTGATACTTTGCCCTTGGGTCCTTCGATCAGGACGGTCTGGCCGCTGATGTTAGCCTTGACTGCTGACGGAATTTGTACGGGAAGCTTTCCTATTCTACTCATTTTTTTATCCTTTTACCAAACTTTGCACAATAGTTCGCCCCCGACCTTTTTCAGCCGAGCCTCTTTATCTGTCAGAATGCCGCGGGAGGTACTCAAGATACCAATGCCCAAGCTATCCAACGTGTAAGGGACCTCTTTGTACGAGTAGTAACGGCGGCAACCGGGCTTGCTGTGACGCTGTATGCCCTGAATTGCCGGCTGTCCGCTCAAATACTTGAGCGTTACCAGAATCGCCTTGTGTCCCTGTCGTGTTGTTTCCGAAAAATCTGCAATATAGCCTTCTTTTTTCAAAATAGAAACAATACTTTCATTCATACGTGACCCACCCAAAATGCAGTCCGCCTTTTTCACAGAGCTTGCATTTCGAATTATAGTTAGGGTATCGCCTATGCTGTCCATAATTTTCCTAAGACTGTTGCAAAAGGGCCTCTAGTTGCAGTTCCCCTACTCGGGTCTTGCTGTAAGAGCCATTTTTCAACGGTCTTTTCATTTCGTAAGTTGTTAATTCACAAAGACCTGTGAAAAATGCTGTCAAAATTTGGCTTTGCGCGAGCACGATCTGCCGTAGCGGCAGGGCTGGCCCTGCACCCTTGGGATACTGCGTATCCACTTTTAAAAGTGGATGCGTGAGCATCCTAGGGGGTACGGGGGCCGCTGCCCCCGGCGAAAAACGAGCTTTAACGGCATTTTGCATAGGTCTTTCCTTTTTTTACCAAGAAGACTTCGTTATACCCGGCAATAGACCGGCTGAAGCCATTTCTCGGAATTGAATACGTGATACACCGAATTTACGCATACTGGCACGGGCACGACCTGTTATTGCACAACGGTTTCGTACACGTACGCGAGAAGAATTGCGCGGTAAAAGCGTCAGTGCGCGTTGCGCGATGAAAAAGTCCTCATCTGAAACATTGGGGTTTGAGAGCGTCTTCTTCAACTCGGCGCGACGGGCCGCATACTTCTCTACCAAACGCATGCGCTTCTTATTTCTTTCGATACTTGATTTCTTAGCCATGATATTTAGACTGTGGCAAAACGGCCAACGGCGTTCTCCTTACTCGGGCTAGGTCACATACCTGAATACGCTTCCCGTCACCCTCGCTCGCCTGGCATTTCCGTTCCTTTCGCTACGGTCTTTCCTTTCAAAAATTGTTAATTCACAAAGACCTGTGAAAAATGGCGTCAAAGCTTGGCTTTGCGCGAGCACGATCTGCCGTAGCGTACATGCGGTACGTAAGGCAGTCGCGCGGAGCGAAAAACGAACTTTCACGGCATTTTGCATAGGTCTTTTTAGTTTTTGCGGAAGGGCATTCCCATGAGTTCCAACAGCGCAAAGCCATCTTCGTTGGTCTTTGCCGTTGTGACAATCGTGATGTCCATTCCAATGTTTTTGCGGTTTCCATCGACCTGAATTTCTGGAAAAATGCTGTGATCCGAAATGCCGATGCTGTAATTGCCGTGGCCATCCAGCTTGGAAGACACGCCGCGAAAGTCGCGAATGGCTGGCAATGCGACCGCGAGGAGCCTCAACAGGAAGTTGTACATAGCATTGCCGCGCAACGTCACTTTGACGCCGTTTGGCATACCTTGTCTCAACTTAAAGTTGGAAATGCTCTTGCTGGCCTTGGTAATAATCGGCTTTTGACCCGTAATGGCCGTAAGTTCTTTTTCGATTTCGGCAATGCGATTTTTCTCATCGGACGCCGCGATACCGGTGTTGAGGACGATCTTTTCAATCGCCGGGACTTCGTGGATATTGCTGTAGCCACGCGTCTTTCTCAATTCTGGCACGACGACCTCTAAATAATGTTTTTTGAGCTCAGGCAATTTCATGACTTCGCCTTTCTAGCCTTGCGAGCTTCGAATGTCTCGGCGCGCATGACGTTGGAATAATGGATAGAGCCCTCGCGCGTTTCCATGCCTCCTTCGGGATTCTTTTCGGACTTGCGAACACATTTTTTGACCATGGCCACACCTTCGACAACCACGCGATTCTTCTTGGAGAGCAACTCCAACACCTTTCCGCGCTTGCCCTTGTGTGAACCAGCGATCACGACAACTTCGTCACCTCTTTTTAAAGATTTCATATGACCTCCGGAGCGAGTGAAACGATTTTCATAAAATTCTTGTCGCGCAATTCACGGGCGACAGGACCGAATATACGAGTACCTTTGGGTTCTTGACCCGTGCCCAAAAGAACACAGGCATTGGTGTCAAACCGCAGATAACTGCCATCTTTACGACGAATGGGGTACTTGGTCCGCACAATGACGGCACGGACGACCGTTCCCTTCTTGACAGACGCATCGGGCGTGCTCTCTTGAACGGAACCGACGATGATGTCACCGACGAAGGCCGTACGCTTGCGTTGGCCGATACGACGAATCATCAGGAGGCTCTTAGCTCCAGTGTTGTCGGCGATTAATAATACGCTTTCTTGCTGTAACATGTTCTCAAACCGTTTTAAAATGTCCTCTAGCGGCGTTCTCGTCGTTCGGGCTAGGTCAACGTACCGTCAGTACGCTCCTGTCGCCCTCGCTCCTCGGGCCTGGCTATAGAACCATTTTTCAACGGTCTTACCTTTCTTGTTAAATATGAATCATTGATACATAAAGACCTTGGCAAAACGAGCTTTCAGGTCATTTTGCATAGGTCGTTCTTTATATTTCCTGTGCGGCTTCCACCACTTTCGTCACACGCCAGCGCTTCATTTTACTGAGCGGACGCATTTCCATGATTTCTACCTTGTCGCCGACTTTGCACTCGTTGTTTTCATCGTGCACGTGGACAACGGTCTTGCGCTTGATCTCCTTCTGGTACAAGGGATGCGGGATCTTGTAGTCGTAGACCACCTTGATCGTCTTATCCCCGGAACGGCTCGAAACGAGACCCACGAGTGTTTTTCGTTGCTTTCTTTCCATTATGATACGCTCCCTTCAGTGACATGGGCGCGTTTTTTCTGTAACAGAATGGTTTCCATCCGCGCGATGTCACGACGTTGCTCTCGGATCGAGGAAGACTTTTCAATGGTCGCCGCACCCTTTTTCAGTTGAATACTCAAAAGGGCAGAACGAGTGTCTGAGAGTTTCTTCTCTATCTCCTGGAGAGACATTTCTCGAATTTCTTTTGCTGTCATTGTAAACTCCTAATATTGTTCTTGTTCTTCTCGTGAAACAAACCGGCAACGGAACGGCAGTTTTCTGTCCGCTAAACGCATCGCTTCGCGCACAGTGCCACTGGGTGCACCCGAGACTTCGAAGAGAATGTTGCCTGGACGAACCGATACAGCCCAAAACTCGACGGGTCCTTTTCCTTTACCCATACGCGTTTCAGCGGGCTTTTTCGTGACAGGCTTTTGAGGAAATACGCGCATCCAGACCCTTCCCTTACGTTTTAAGTGACGGGTAATTGCAACACGGGCCGCCTCTAATTGCGACGCCGTCATGCTAGCACGTTCCAATGCCTGAATAGCAAAATCACCGAAAGCCAAAGTGTTGCCGCTCGTTGCATTACCGCGGTTGCGACCCTTATGGACTTTTCTGTATTTTGTTTTTGCTGGAAGTATATTGGCCATTTTTTAGATCCTTTTAAAATTGTACATCTTCTGGCTTTTTACAGAGCCAGCATTTAACTCCAATCACACCGTAAACGGTCCGCGCTTCCGCAAAGCCATAATCGATGTTTTCGCGCAAGGTGTGGAGCGGCACGCGGCCCGAACGTTGCTTTTCTGTACGGGCAATTTCGGCGCCACCAAGGCGGCCGGAACACTGCAAGCGAATGCCCTCGGCACCCAAGCTCATCGAAGACTGTACGGCCTTCTTCATGGCTCTACGAAACGAGATACGGCGTTCGAGCTGCAGGGCAATACTCTCGGCTACCAATTGAGCAACCAAGTCGGGCTTTTTGACCTCTTGAATGTCGATCAGAACATCGCGGTTAATCAGCTTTTGGACTTCGTCCTTCAGCTTATCTAACTCTTGACCCTTTCTGCCGATGACCACTCCTGGACGCGCCGTAAACACTGTCACGCGGACACGGTTGCCAGCACGCTCGATGTTTACTTGTGGAACAGACGCATAACGGAGCTTTTCAGCCAAGAATCGGCGAATCAACGCATCCTCGGCGACCCATTGAGCGTATTCCTTCTTCTGCGCATACCAGCGAGACTTCCAATTGCGGCGTACGGCCAAACGAAAACCTATTGGATTGACTTTTTGTCCCATAATTTTTCCTGCCTAATTTGAGAGTACGATTCGGATATGACTCGTCCGCTTTCTGTACGGATGAGCAGAACCACGTGATGCGGGACGAAACCGACGAAACATAGGCCCTTCTTCAACGAAGGCTTTTACGATCGTCAACTCTTCGGCCGACAAGTTTGCGTTATTTTCCGCATTGGCCATGGCACTTTTGAGTGTTTTCATAATCAAACGGGCCGACTTGCGCGGAATAAATCGTAAGACATCGAGTGCTGCTTGCGCCTTTTTACCTTGAATCTGTCGAGTCACTTCTCGGACCTTCTTTGGCGACATGTGCACATATTTGGTTAAAGCTTGTACTTCCATAAAAATCCTTACTTTTGTGTATGAGGGTTATGCACTTTGAAGTTACGCGTCAATGCAAATTCACCTAATTTGTGTCCAACCATGTTTTCTGTAACATAGACGGGAAGGTGTGCCTTGCCATTATGCACCAGAAAATTCAGGCCAACAAACTCCGGTGTAATCGTCGAACGACGTGACCATGTCTTGATTGGCTTGTGCGAGCCCTCTTTTTGAGCCGCTTCAACCTTTTCCATCAGTTTTGGATCTACGAAAAATCCTTTTTTCAGTGAGCGTGCCATAGTTTACCTCCTTACCTTTCTTCCATTGCGACGTACGAGAATCATCGAGTTAGACGGCTTTGAACGCGTACGCGTCGGCAAGCCCTTAGCGAGTTGGCCCCATGGGGATACGGGGTGCGCACCGCCATTGGTACGACCGCCCTGAGGGTGATCGACTGGGTTCATTGCGATACCGCGAACGCGTGGACGACGGCCCAACCAACGATTGCGGCCAGCCTTGCCCAAGCTTTGGCTGGAGTGTTCGGAATTCCCGACCTCCCCTACCGTCGCGCGGCAATTGGCGTTCAGCAAGCGAATTTCTCCGCTCGGCATCTTGACCGTTGCCATCTTACCTTCGACGGCCACCAAAATCGCCGCCGTACCTGCCCCTCTCGCAATCTGAGCGCCGCGGCCGGCATTCATCTCAATAGCGTGAATGTCCGTGGCTGGCGGAATCAGTTTTAAGGGCAACGCGATACCTGGTGTGTAATCCTCAACGGGATTGTTGGTGCTGATCACCGTGTCGCCAACATTGAGTCCGCGTGGCGCCAAAATGTAGCGTTTTTCACCGTCGACGTAGACGAGCAGGGCCAAGTTAGCCGAGCGATTGGGATCGTACTCAATCGCCGTGACCTTTGCAGGCAGCTCATACTTGTCGCGGCGAAAATCGATCTCGCGATAGAGACGTTTGTGGCCTCCTCCGCGACGACGCGAAGTGATGCGACCATAACAGTTGCGTCCCTTGCTCCGATGCACCGACTTTACGAGCCTCGACTCAGGTTCTTTTTTGGACACCTCACTTTTATTCAGCTGCAGAAAGCGCTGAGACGGTGTCTTGGGATTGTATTGTTTTATTGCCATAACTGTGTGCAATCCTGAATCAAAATAGCGCCAAAATGTGTTTTTCGCTCCGCCGCCTGGCTCACGTACTTCTATGTACGCTACGCCAGGTCGTGCTCGCGCAAAGCCCCATTTTTGCATCTATTTTGTCTTCAGGATAGCGTTCTATTTTTCACTTTTCGGCTGTTTTTAAAACCATTGTAAAATGACTGCGACATTCTCGCTGTTCATTTTTTAACGATCTTTTTTTGTGTAAGTTATTAGTTTATAAAGAACTATGGAAAATGCGCCTATAGCCAGGCCCGAGGAGTAAGGGCGACAGGAGCGTACGTTGGTACGTGACTTAGCCCGAACGACGAGAACGCCGCTAGAGGACATTTTACATAGTTCTTTATACGATTTCGATTTTGTCTCCGGACTTAAGCGTAACAATCGCGAACTTGCGGTTCACGCGTCTATCAAGCTTTCCACGGGCTGTACGACTGCGTTTGCGTTTTCCTGCTCTATTGAGAATGTTAACCCCCTCAACGGTGACATTGAATTTCTTTGCCACCGCATGGCTCACTTCCAAACGGTTCGCTGAAGGGTAGACTTCAAACACGTATTGATTGGAATTGGCAGACAAGAGGCCCGCTTTTTCCGTCACACGCGTTGCTTTTAAAACTTTTTCCAGTGCTAACATATCGGTTTCTCCTACAATTGGGCACGAGTTAAGACGCGTTCGAGTGCATTTTCGCTCATGATGATCGCGTCGTAGCGGATGAGATCCCACGGGTTCAACGAATCGGCATCGATCATGTAGAGACGCTCGATGTTGCGGCCCGCCAATACAACCGTGTCGTCAAACTGTTGATCGACGAGTAAGACCTTTCCCTTGTCAGCAAGACGGCCCAAAATGTCATTGAACAGACGTGTCTTGCCCTCGGAAATGGCAAATTTTTCGATCAGCGCCAGCTCATTCGCCTGACAGCACTCAAAGAGCGCGCGGCGTAGGGCGAGTGTCTTGACCTTGCGGTTCATTTTTTGCGTGTAGTCGCGTGGCTTAGGACCAAACACGATACCTCCTCCGCGCCAAAGGGGGCTGCGCTTTTCACCGTGACGTGCACGGCCCGTGCCCTTTTGACGCCATGGCTTAACACCTGAACCTTTGACGTCTCCGCGATCTTTTGTGCAGGCATTGCCCTGACGCAGATTGCTCTGGTAGGCGAGAATGACATCCCTCAAGGCCTGGACACCCTTGTCGTCTGTGTAGACGGGAATCCGTACCTCTTTTTCCTGACTCTGTTTAGCGTCCGATGTAAATATTTTTAATTTCATAGTCTCGGTCTTTCCTTTATGCGGTTACCTTCGCCTTTTTTGCATTGCGAACCATGACCAAGCTGCCCTTGTTGCCCGGAATGCTGCCCTCGACGAGAATAATGTGCTTGTCTTCAAGCACCTTGACTACAGGCAGGTTCTGAACGGTCACCTGGTTCGTTCCCATGTGACCAGGCATCGGACGATTCTTGATGACGTGACCGGGCCATTGACGGCAACCGAACGATCCACCGCGACGGTGAAACATCGATCCGTGAGAGGCGGGTCCTCCAGAAAAGTTATGACGTTTCACAACACCTTGGAAGCCACGACCTTTCGTCGCACCAACGACGTCAACCAGCTGACCTTCGGCAAACGACGCAACTGTCAGCTTGTCACCCAGCTTGTAAGCCGAGGTGTCTTCAACCTGAAATTCCATCAATTCGGCATAGGCCGGGACGTTCGCCTTTTTCAAGTGACCCAGCTCGCCCTTCGACAGCCGGCTCTCTTTTTGTTCGCGATAGCCCACTTGGACGGCATTGTAGCCCTCCTTTTCTTTCGTCTTTATCTGAGTCACACACGACGGCGTCAACTCAATAACCGTAACCGGAACCAGACGATTGGCCTTGTCGTAGACCTGCGTCATTCCGATCTTCTTTCCCAGCAGTCCTAGTTGTTTTTCTTTCATAATCTAAGCGGCAGATGCCGAACGTTGCGCAAAGGCCTATAGCGGCGTTTTCGCGGCATTCAGCGTTCTATGTTGTTTTTCTGCATTAGCTGCTGCGCGCAACGCGCAGCGAATGTAAAAAGTGGTTTAAAGGGGCACACTTGCATGGCCCCGTTCAAAGACCTATCAAAAATGTCGTCAAAGCTTGGCTTTGCGCGAAACGAGCTTTCACGGTATTTTTCATAGGTCTTTTATGTATTAATGGTAATATCGATCCCAGCCGGAAGGTTCAACTTCTTGAGCTCGTCGACGGTTTGTGATGTAGGCTCCTGGATAATGAGAAACCGGGAGTGTGTACGGAGCTCGAACTGTTCCATGGACTTCTTATTGACGTGCGGGGAACGGTTGACAGTGAATTTCTCGATATCTACAGGCAAAGGGATGGGACCGGAGACGCGGGCGCCAGAGCGTTTAGCGGTCTCGACGATCTCTTTAGCGGACTGATCGACGACGCGGTAGTCATAGCCCTTGAGTTTGATACGAATCTTTGGAGTGGTAGTAGCCATATGGATCTTTCTTTAAAATTAGGTACGAGCGGGTGCCCTGGATGATGTTTCGACGATCTTTTGGGCGATGCTAGATGGGACGTCACTGAAGCATTCTGGCTCCATGACGTAGGAAGCGCGGCCCTTGCTGAGCGAGCGGACGTCGGTGGCGTATCCGAACATGTTTTCGAGGGGGACGTGCGCGGTGATATTGACGATCGGGCCCTTGGTTTCCATGCCTTGAATCTGGCCGCGGCGGCGGTTGAGGTCGCCCATGACGTCGCCCTGGTACATCTCTGGCGTCGCAACCTCCACTTTCATGATAGGTTCGAGCAAGAGTGGTGAGGCTTTCTTCATGGCGTCCTTAAATGCAAAGATACCTGCCATCTTAAATGCCATTTCAGACGAGTCAACTTCGTGGAAACTGCCGTCGACGATACGCGCGATAAAGTCAACCACGGGGTATCCGGCGACGGTACCGTTGCGGGCGCCCTCAGTGATACCTTCTTCGATCGGCTTGATGTATTCGCGTGGGACGACACCGCCAACGATCTCGTTGACAATTTCGATGCCCTTGCCTTTTTCGTTCGGCTCGAGCTTGATAATCGCGTGACCGTACTGACCGCGACCACCGGACTGGCGGATAAACTTGCCTTCGCCGTCGGCGGGCTGGCGGATCGTCTCGCGGTAAGCGATTTGCGGACGTCCGGCATCGGCCTCGACTTTAAATTCGCGGAACAAACGGTCGCGAATGATTTCGAGGTGCAATTCACCCATACCGGCGATGATCGTCTGCCCGGTGTCCTGATTCGACGTTACGCAGAAAGTGGGATCTTCTTCGGCCAAGCGCTGCAAGGCCAGGGAGAGTTTTTCCTGATCGGCCTTGGTCTTGGGCTCGATCGACATGCTGATAACGGGCTCTGGGAACGTCGGTGGCTCCAGGCGAAAATCGAGTTCGCGAGCACATAAAGTGTCGCCCGTAATGACGTTTCTAGCACCGATGATCGCGCAGATGTCGCCAGAATAGGCCACATCAATATCAATGCGGTCGTTGGCCTTCATGAGCATGAGGCGGCTGATTCGCTCGGTCTTGCGCGTGCGTGGGTTGTAGAGGACATCACCCTTTCTCAACGTGCCGGCGTACATTCTAAAGAAAATGAGCTTTCCGACAAATGGGTCCGTGGCCAACTTGAAGGCCAAGCCGCACGGGAGGGCACTGTCGTCGGGAGAAACGCCGACGATTTCACCGTCATCCTTGTGGGCCGGCATGGGAGGCAGGTCGAGCGGCGATGGCAAATAGTTGACAACGCTGTCTAGCAACATTTGCACGCCCTTGTTTTTAAACGCGCTACCGGGAATGACGCCCAAAAACTGCATTGAGAGGGTCGCTTTACGAATCGCGTGACGCAATTCCTCAATCGTGACGGACACGCCGTCCAAAAACTTTTCAGCCAAGTTGTCGTCGAAGTCGGCAAGTGCCTCTATGAGAGAATTGCGGTATTCTTTGGTCTGGGCAGCATATTCCGCTGGAATGGCTACTTCGTGGAAGTCCATACCCTTCGGATCGGTTTCGTCGTATATGTAGGCGACTTCTTTAACGAGGTCGACGAGGCCCTTAAATTTATCTTCCGCTCCGATGTTGAGGTAGAGCGGGTGAGCATTGCCACCGAGCTTATGGCGGATATCGTGGACGGCGCCCAAAAAGTCAGCCCCGGTGCGGTCCATCTTGTTGACGAACGCCAACCTCGGCACGTGGTACTTGTCCATCTGGCGCCAAACGGTCTCTGATTGCGGTTGAACACCGGCAACGGCGCAAAATACGCCTACGGCGCCATCGAGGACGCGCAGAGAACGCTCCACTTCAGCTGTAAAATCGACGTGACCAGGAGTGTCGATGATGTTGACGCGTTGCTCGATACCCTTAAACGGGCCCTCTTTTGTCGTCCAACTGCATGAAATCGCCGCTGACGTAATGGTGATGCCGCGCTCGCGCTCCTGCTCCATCCAGTCGGTCACTGTAGCTCCGTCGTGGACTTCGCCCATCTTGTGAACGACACCCGTGTAAAATAAGATACGCTCGGTGGTCGTTGTTTTACCGGCGTCGATGTGCGCCGCGATACCGATGTTACGCGTATACTCGAGGGGATTTTTGCGATCCTTGGAATTTTTCGTCGATAGGGCCATAATTTACCACCTCAAATGCGCAAACGCGCGGTTCGCTTGAGCCATACGGTGCATTTCATCCTTCTTGCGAACGACGTTACCCGTGTTATTGTAGGCATCCACGATCTCCTGAGCCAATGCCTCGCTCATGGGAACACCTTTGCGCGAATCCGCTGCACCGATCATCCAACGAAATGCCAAGCTGATCTGACGCTCGTAAGCAATTTCCATCGGCACCTGATAAGTCGCACCACCGACGCGGCGGCTCTTGACTTCCAATTTCGGCCGGACGTTTTCGAGTGCACCCAATAAGAGATCGACGAGGTCGCCCTTCCCGATCTGCTCGCTCACGCGCTCAATGGCGGTGTAAACAATATTTTGCGAGATCGTCTTCTTGCCATCTTTCATGACAACATTGATCAACTGCCCCACAAGCTTACTTCCATAACGTGGATCGGCGGCAATTTCGCGTTTTTCGGCTCTTCTACGACGTGACATAATAATTCCTTACTTCTTTGCTTTCGGCATTTTGACGCCATATTTGGAACGACTGCGACGGCGCTTTTCGACGCCCTGTGAGTCCAACGTTCCGCGGACAATGTGATAACGCACACCGGGAAGGTCTTTGACGCGACCACCACGGACGAGGACCACACTGTGCTCTTGCAAGTTGTGGCCTTCATCGGGGATGTAGGCAATGACTTCGTAACCGGTTGTCAAACGGACCTTAGCTACCTTGCGGATAGCGGAGTTTGGTTTCTTGGGGGTACGCGTGGTCACTTGGACGCACACGCCGCGACGGAAAGGACACGACTTCAAAGCCGGTGATTTCGACTTTGTGACGACCTTCTTTCTTGGATTTTTTACTAATTGATTGATTGTTGGCATTGTGATGTTTTTCTAGAAAATGATCTTAAAGTGGCTGAAAGGTAGGGCATCTCTTCTATTTTGCAAGAAAAAAATGCACTGTATTGCGAAATAGGGAAATACGCAGTATTTTTTAAAGACCATTTTGCAGCGGCCTTTATTTTTTTATGGTATTTATTCGTAAAGACCTATGATAAATGTCGTAAAAGTTTGGCTTTGCGCGAGCACGATCTGCCGTAGCGTACGATGGTACGTGAGGCAGTCGCGCGGAGCGAAAAACAAGCTTTCACGGCATTTTGCATAGGTCTTTAAAGTTTTTCCCGCAACTGGACACCCATTAATTACTCCTGTTGTCCCTCCACGGTTACTGGAGCTGGCTCAGCGATTTCGGTAAAGCCACCCTTGCCGTCGGAGAAGTTGAGCTTCACGTGGCGATAGGTCGACAATCCGGTACCGGCGGGAATGAGGCGGCCCATGATGACGTTTTCCTTAAAGCCCGTGAGTTTATCGACTTTGCCGAGCGTAGCGGCCTCAGTGAGGACACGGGTAGTCTCTTGGAAGGAGGCAGCCGAGATAAAGCTTTCCGTTTCCAGAGAAGCTTTGGTGATGCCCAATAGTATAGGTTCACCTTCAGCGGCCTTACCACCTGCCTCGACGATACGCTGATTTTCTTCAATAAAGGCGTTGCGATCGATCTGTTCGCCCCAGAAGAAGTCGGTATCACCGGGGTCGGTGACGCGGACCTTGCGCAGCATGCGGGAGACGATGACCTCGATATGTTTGTCGTTGATGACGACGCCTTGGAGGCGGTAAACCTTTTGAATTTCCGATATCAGGTATTCCTGGACGGCATTGGGGCCGAGAATATCGAGAATTTCGTGTGGGTCAGCGGCTCCTTCGGTGAGGTTTTGTCCTTTGACGACGAAGTCTCCGGGGTGGACAATGATATGTTTGCCGTGCGGAATGAGGTGTTCTTCGTGGTCGCCGGTTTCGGAATCGGTGACGACGAGGCGTTTTTTGCCGCGGATGGAGCCAGTCAGAGAGACGATACCGTCAATACGGGCCATTTCAGCGGAATCCTTGGGGCGGCGGGCCTCAAAGAGTTCTGCAACGCGTGGCAGACCGCCGGTGATGTCCTGTGTCTTGGAGGCCGAACGCGGTGTTTTTGCCAACAGACCGCCGGCAAAGACCTCGTCCTTCTCGTTGACGACCACCTGGGCGCCTGTCGGAATCGAGTAGGTTGCTAGGACCTTACCTGGCTCCTCGGACTTCTTCCCGGCAAGGATTTCGATCATCGGGTTGAGGTCTTCCTTGTGCTCGACGACAACCGTTGCAATACGACCCGTGGAGTCGTCCATCTCGCGCTTGACGGTGACACCCGCTATCATATCTTGGAAGCGAATCACACCTGTTTTTTCAGACAGAATCGGGATATTGTGGGGATCCCACATGGCGAGCAGTTCACTTTTTTTGATAGTGTCGCCATCTTCAACGGTCAACACGGACCCTGCGACGACTTTAAAGGACTCCAATTCGCGATCTTCGCTGTCCACGACAAAGACAACACCGGTCTTATTGAGAACGATATTGGCACCGTCGGCCGTCTTGACGAGGCGGAGGCCCTTAAAATGAACCTTGCCGGAGTGGCGGACGCGGAATTCGGGTGATTTCAGGACCTGGCTGGCGACACCACCGACGTGGAACGTACGCATAGTCAGCTGCGTTCCAGGCTCACCGATGGACTGTGCTGCAATGATACCAATCGAGGTACCGCGCTGAACAATCTTGTTGGTCGACGGGTCCATTCCGTAGGCTTTGGCGGAAATCTGGCTGCGCCGCATGTGGGTCAACGGAGACATAATGCGCACGCGCTCGATGCCCAGGGCCTCGATTTTTTCAGCCATCTCAGGCGAAATCATCTCACCGGCCGACACGAGCACCTCTTCCGGGTTCAACGGATTCCGGACATTTTCGCTGGAACAACGACCGATAATGCGTTCGGAGAGGCGAACGATTTCCTCATCACCCTCGTAAATGGACTGCTTCCAAACGCCGTCGCGGTTGCCATCGTCTTCGTCAGCGATGATCGAGTCCATTGCGACGTCGCACAATTTGCGCGTGAGGTAACCAGCGTCCGCCGTCTTGAGGGCGGTGTCGGCGAGACCTTTACGCGTTCCGTGCGTCGAAATGAAGTACTCTAAGACGGACAGACCTTCGCGGAAGGACGACAGAATCGGACGCTCGATGATTTCACCCGACGGCGTCGACATCAGACCGCGCGCTCCGCAGAGCTGACGGACCTGTTGACGGTTACCGCGCGCACCCGAGTCCATCATGAGAAAGACAGAGTTGGCATTTTCAGAGCCGTTGTTTCCCTCGAGCCCCTTAAAGGCTGCCTTCGCGATTTCGTCGGTGGCACTCGTCCAAATATCGACGATCTTGTTGTAGCGCTCCCCGTGAGTGATAACACCTTTTTTGTACTGGTTCTCAATCTCTTCGAGCTTCTTGCGCGCACGGGCGACGATTTCAGGTTTCTCTGACGGAATGACCATGTCGCCGATCGAAATAGAGATACCGGCCGTCATGGCGCATTCGAAGCCCTTGGCCTTCAAACGGTCGAGTGTCTTGACGGCCTCCTCGCGGCTGACGACTTTGTACATCTGTAAAATCATCTCGCCGAGCTTGCTCTTCGCAACAGGCACGTTGACAAAGCCCACTTCTTTGGGCCAAAGGTTGTTGAAAATGACTCGGCCAACGGTCGTCCGAATGACCTTCTTCTTGCCGTTTCCAAAAACCGTCTCGCGACCGAAATCCGGGTTAACAAAGTCAATGACGTCGTGTTTTTTGAGGACTTGTTCGGCATCGGCGAAGAGCACTTCTTGAACAGAAGCCAAGAGCGGCACCCTTTTCGGCGTCGTCTTGGGCTCGAGTGTCAAATAATAGATGCCCAACACAATGTCCTGTGACGGCGTCAACACCGGTTTTCCACTCGATGGCGAAAAGATGTTGTTGGACGACATCATGAGCAACTTGCACTCCAAGATGGCCTCAGCCGACAGCGGCACGTGAACGGCCATTTGGTCACCGTCAAAGTCAGCGTTGAAGGCACCGCAAACCAATGGGTGCAGACGAATCGCGTCACCCTCGATTAGGACAGGCTCAAAGGCCTGAATCGAGAGACGGTGCAAGGTCGGCGCACGGTTCAACATTACCGGGTGTCCCTTGGTCACCTCTTCCAAAATGTCCCAAACTTCGGGCGAGCGGTTTTCAATCATCTTGCGCGCACCGCGGACGGTGTGGACAAAACCCAGCTGCTTCAGGCGACGGATGATGAACGGCTCGAACAGCACGAGCGCCATCTTCTTCGGCAATCCGCACTGATGGAGCTCCAATTCAGGCCCAATGACGATGACGGAACGGCCGCTGTAGTCGACGCGTTTGCCTAAGAGATTTTGACGGAAACGGCCCTGCTTGCCCTTGAGCATGTCGCTCAGAGACTTCAGCGGACGGTTGCCGGCTCCCGTAACGGCGCGTCCATGACGTCCGTTGTCGAAGAGCGCGTCGACCGCCTCTTGCAACATTCGCTTTTCGTTGTGAATGATAACATCCGGCGTCTTGAGCTGTAAGAGGTTCTTGAGGCGGTTGTTGCGATTGATGACGCGGCGGTAGAGGTCATTGAGGTCGCTGGTTGCGAAACGTCCACCCTCGAGCGGAACGAGAGGACGCAAGTCTGGCGGAATGATTGGTATCGCTTCCAGAACCATCCACTCTGGACGCGTATTTGAGTGTAAAAAGCCGCTGAAAATCTTGATGCGTTTTGCCAGTTTCTTCTTAATTTGCTTGGAGCGCGTCACGTGCATCTGCTCTTGCAGGTCGGCAACGATCGCCGATAAGTCGATCTTGGCCAATATCTTGCGGAGAGCCTCGGCACCCATTTTTGCCTCAAAAGCATCCTCTCCGTACTCGTCTTGAGCCTGCATGAACGCTTGCTCCGTGAGCAACTGCTTCTCTTCTAACGGCGTCTTTCCTTGGTCTATGACGAGGTAATTTTCGTAATAGATGACCTTTTCGAGATCTTTGGCCGTCATGTCGAGGAGCAGGCCAAGGCGACTCGGCATGCTCTTGAGGAACCAAATGTGCGAAACTGGAACGGCGAGGTCGATGTGGCCCATGTTTTCGCGACGCACGCGGGAAACGGTCACCTCGACGCCGCAACGATCGCAGACAACGCCCTTGTACTTGATTCGCTTGTACTTGCCACAAGCGCACTCGTAGTCGCGAACTGGGCCAAAAATGCGTTGGCAGAAAAGACCCCCTGGCTCCGGCTTGAAGGTACGGTAATTGATCGTCTCGGGGTTTTTGACTTCACCCTTTGACCAGGAACGAACTACGTCTGAAGACGCTATCGCAATGCCGACGCTGTCAAAAGTCTCTTGGCTTTCAAACCCGAGAATGTTTCTGATTTCTTCTGTACTCATTGTGCTCCTCTTTAGAGACCATTGATAAATGCCCGCCAACTTCTCCTCTTATTTGTCTTGGCTGCTCATCCATCAACAGTCTCACTATTTAATAAATGTGTAAATTATTGACGTATAAAGACCAATGAAAAATGCCGTCAAAGCTTGGCTTTGCGCGAGCACGATCTGCCGTAGCGTACGATGGTACGTAAGGCAGTCGCGCGGAGCGAAAAACGAGCTTTCACTGCATTTTGCATAGGTCTTTATTTTTGCGCGAAATTCAATGTTTCCTCTGTGCCCAAACGGACATCCAGACACAAGCTCTGCATTTCCTTCATCAGAACGTTGAAGGACTGCGGTGTGCCCGCCGACAGTGAATTGTCGCCCTTGACGAGTGATTCGTACATCTTGGTACGGCCCTGTATGTCGTCCGACTTGACCGTTAGGAGTTCTTGAAGAGTATAGGCGGCTCCATAAGCTTCGAGTGCCCACACTTCCATTTCTCCGAAACGCTGACCGCCGTACTGCGCTTTACCACCCAAGGGTTGTTGGGTGATCAAGCTGTACGGGCCGACAGCACGGGCGTGGATCTTGTTGGCTACGAGGTGGTTAAGCTTCATCATATAGATGTAACCCACCATGACCTCTTGATCCATTGCGTTGCCAGTGCGGCCGTCGTAGAGGACAGTCTTGCCGCTCTCTGGCAGGCTCGCCTTTTTCAGGTATTGACGGATTTCGTTTTCGCTGATGCCGTCAAAAATCGGTGTAGCGACCTTGATGCCTAGCTTTTTACAGGCCCAACCCAGGTGTGTTTCCAAAACCTGGCCAACGTTCATGCGGCTCGGAACGCCCAATGGGTTCAAAACAACGTCTACAGGCGTGCCATCCGGGAGGAAGGGCATGTCTTGCATCGGAACGATTTTTGAGATAACACCCTTGTTTCCGTGGCGGCCCGCCATCTTGTCGCCAACTTGAATCTTGCGCTTGATCGCGATGTAGACCTTGACGTTCTTCATCACGCCCTGTTCGTCCCCTTCTCCGGTCTGGACGATGCGCAATTGAGCCTCGTAATCCGCCTCAATCTCTTCAAAGCGCTTCATGTAGCTCTGAAGGATTTCCATAATCTTGACGCGGACAGGCGAATGCTCCATGTCGATCGCCGCCGGAACAGAAGCCATGCGACGCAACAGGGTCTTTGTGATCTTCCGATTGGCCGGAATGATGACCTCACCCGTCTCCTTGTTGACGACGTCTAACGGAATCTTTTCACCCAACAGAATATTGGAGAGGGACTCCGTCAGTTCTTCGCGCAACTTGTCGCTGTGCGAGCGGAACTCTTCGTTGATCTTCTTGATCTGACGGCGACGATCAGCGGGCTCGACTCCTGCCGACTCTTTATCGGCGCGGCTCGAGACCTTGACGTCCATAACGATGCCGTAGCAGCCAGAAGGAACGATGAGTGACGTGTCTTTGACGTCAGCAGCCTTTTCACCGAAGATCGCTCTGAGGAGTTTCTCTTCTGGGGCCAGTTCCGTCTCGCTCTTTGGCGTGATTTTACCGACCAAGATATCGCCTGGCTTGACCTCTGCACCCAACTTGATAACGCCGTTGCGGTCCAAGTTTTTGAGCGCCTCTTCGCCGACATTGGGGATGTCACGGGTGATTTCTTCCGCGCCCAATTTGGTGTCGCGGGCCGTCACCTCAAATTCTTCAATGTGGACCGAGGTGAAAACGTCCTCTTTAATGAGCCGTTCGCTCAGCAAAATGGCGTCTTCGAAGTTGTAACCGTTCCATGGCATAAACGCCACGAGGACGTTGCGACCCAGCGCCAATTCCCCGTTTTCACTGCTGGCGCCGTCTGCGAGCGTGTCGCCCTTCTTGATGGCTTGCCCCTTTTGGACGATCGGGTGCTGATTGAAGCAGGTGGCCGCATTGGAACGCATGAACTTGCGCAACTCGTACAGATAGACGCCTTTTTTGTCGTCCGTCTTTGGATTGCTATCAAAGCGCTGCGGCATTTTGCCATCCTTCGTGATGACGATGCGATTCGCGTCGACCGAAGCAACAACGCCATCGGCATCGGCAACGATCGTGTTTTTCGAGTCGCGGGCAACGATGTACTCAAGTCCTGTACCGACAAAGGGCGCCTCTACTTTGAGAAGCGGCACGCCTTGACGTTGCATGTTCGATCCCATGAGGGCGCGGCTGGCGTCGTCGTGCTCAAGGAACGGAATCAGGCCTGCGGCGACCGATACCAACTGTTTTGGCGAAACGTCGATCAGCGTCACTTCACTCGGCTCAACTTCGGCGACGTCCTCGCGGCCACGACGCACGGTAACGGGCCCTACGAGCTCGTTGTTCTTGCGAAGGGCTGAATTGGCCTGCGCGATGACATGACCCTCTTCTGCGTCAGCGCCCAAGTAAACAATTTCATCGGTGACCTTGCCTTCTTTAACGACACGGTACGGCGTCTCGATGAAGCCAAACTCGTTGACGCGGGCCAAGGTCGAAAGGGAGTTGATGAGACCGATGTTCGGACCTTCAGGCGTCTCAATCGGACAAATGCGTCCATAATGAGAGGGGTGAACGTCGCGGACTTCAAAGCCGGCGCGGTCACGATTCAAGCCACCCGGTCCGAGCGCGGACAGACGGCGCTTGTGCGTCACTTCTGCGAGCGGATTGATCTGGTCCATGAACTGCGACAGCTGACTGCGGGCAAAGAAATCCCGAATCGATGTGCTCAAGGCCTTGGGGTTGACCAACTTTTGCGGCGCAATCATGTCTACGCTCTGATCGTAGAGCGTCATGCGTTCGCGGACCAAACGCTCGGTTCGAGCTAAGCCCAAACGGCATTGATTGGCCAACAATTCGCCGACCGTACGGACGCGACGGCTGCCTAAATGGTCAATGTCGTCGATAAAGCCTTCGCCGCGGCGCAGAGAACCTAAGTAGCGGACCGCGTCAATGACGTCTTCCGCGTCCAACAAACGATGCTCGATGTCTACCGTCCGCTTCAGGCGCTGATTGAGCTTGTAACGACCGACACGGCCCAAGTCGTAGCGCTTGGGATCCGCAAAGAGACGGCGCAATAGCGATTTCGCGTTGGAAACAGTCGGTGGCTCTCCGGGACGCAAACGTTTGTAAACCTCTCGAAGCGCCTCTTCTTCGTTGCGCGTCGGGTCCTTTTTCAAACTGCGAATGATGGCACCGTCGTCCTGAGACGCGTCTAAAATCTTGATCTTGTCGATGTTGCACTTCTCGAACGAGCGCAATAACGTGCCCGTTAAAGGATCAAAGGAACGCGCCAAGACCTTGCCCTGACTGGCATCGATGATGTCTTCAGCCAACACGAGGTGCGAGAGCTCTTTTTTCACCAAGAGACTCTTCACTTTTGTGCTCTTGATCTCGTAAAATAACTTTAAAATATCTTCATCGGCACCATAACCAAGCGCACGCAAGAACGTGGTAATTAAAAACTTGCGACGGCGACGGCGACGATCTAGGTAAACGTAAAGCAGGTCGTTTTGGTCAAATTGGACCTCCACCCACGTTCCGCGGTCTGGAATGATGCGAAACGCGTATAGCATCTTTCCACTCGCGTGCGGCATCTCCTCAAAACAAATGCCTGGAGAGCGGTGTAATTGGCTGACGACCACACGCTCGGCTCCATTGACGATAAATGAACCCTTTTCGGTCATCAGGGGCAACTCGCCCATGTAAATTTCTTCCTCCTGGATCCCCTCGCCTTCTTTTAAACGAAGCGTCACGTACAATGAGGCGGCGTAGGTCACGCCCTCCCTCAAACACGCGACTTCGCTGAGCTTTAACTCGCCCATTCGGTACGACATGTACTCCAAAGAGCAATGATTATCGTAGCTCTCTATCGGGAAAACCTCTCGGAATACGGCCTCTAGACCTATCGCAGCCCGCTTTTCTGGACTCGCGTCTTTTTGTAAAAAGTCCCGAAAGGAGTCTATTTGCGTTTCAATTAAGTTTGGAGGTGTTATGGCCTCCTTGATTTTTCCACAATGAATGCGCTCTGACATAGTGTAAAAGGATTGTTTTTAGATACACAGAATACCGATCGATGGAGACCGCTTTTCAGCGACATTTTCCATCGAACGGTACAAGATCAATGCAAAATGGTCTATAGCGGCGTTCTCGTCGCTCTGGCTAAGTCACGTACCAACGTACGCTCCTGTCGCCCTCGCTCCTGCGGCCTTGCTCTAGATCCATTTTGCATCGATCTTGGTACGCGTTTAGAAAACTGTAGAAGTCAATTATTTGACTTCGAATAAAAGCTCAATTTCTAGAGTTAAACATCCGTAAGACCGCAGTAAAATGACTCTATAGCAAAGCCCGAGAAGTGAGGGCGACAGGAGCCTACTGACGTAGGTGACTTAGCCCGAACGACGAGAACGCCGCTATTGATCATTTTGCAAAGGTCTTATGTGTGTTTGTTATTTGACTTCGACTTTGGCACCAGCAGCCTCAAGCTTCTTTTTGATGTCTTGGGCTTCGTCCTTATTGACACCTTCTTTGATTGGCTTGGGTGCGCCTTCAACGACATCTTTGGCTTCTTTCAAACCGAGGCCCGTGATGGCACGAACTTCTTTGATGACGTTGATCTTGTTGTCACCCGCGGCAGCGAGAATGACGGTAAATTCCGTCTGTTCTTCAACGGCAGCGGCAGCAGCGGCAACGGGTGCAGCGGCCATAGCGGCGACGGGCGCAGCGGCGCTGACACCCCATTTGGCTTCTAGATCTTTGACCAAGCCCGCGATTTCCAACACGGATTGGCTACTCAACCACTCGATAACTTGTTCTTTTGTGATACTCATTTTTGTTATTTCCTTGAATAGTTAGCGTCCTTGCGGACATTTAAGGGAATACCCCTAACGAATTCTTCAGAAAACCTCGGAAACGGGGCCTCACCCCACTCCAAGATCATCTAAATTTTAAACTTCTGCATGCGCGTTCAAGACATTCAAGAGTCCCTGTGGAACACCTTGAAGGACGTACAGGACCTTCTGCGCGGGCGTATTGAGAAGACCCAAGAGCTGTGCGCGCAGCACTTCGAGCGATGGCAGCTTGGACAGCGCTTCGACATCTCCAGCGGAGAGTAGACGCTTTTCCAAGATTGCACCGCGCATCTCGAGCTTCTTTTTGTCCTTTGCAAACTGCATCAGCACTTTGGCGACACCTGAAGGGTTCGATCCACCCACGACAACCGCATTCTGCCCTTGAAGCAGGTTGCTCATGTCGGGGAAAGAGCGTTCCTTGGCCACCACATTGAAAATGCTGTTCTTGACGACGTGGTAGGTCGCCGATTCTGCCCGAAGCGCTTTCCTCAATTCGGCGACATCGGCTACCGTCATGCCTTTAAAATCGGCCAATATGACGTAATTCGATGCATCCAAATAGGACGCGACTTCTTGCACTAAAAATTGCTTATCTTGTCTCATAAAACATTCTTTCCTAAGACCATTGTTCCCAACGTTTCATATCGCTCTTCGGGCCTTGTCTTCAAGTTTTCAATAGTCTTTGCCTTTTTAGTAAAAATATAAGTCCCTATTAGACCTGTGAAAAATGGCGTCAAAGCTTGGCTTTGCGCGAGCATGACCTGCCGCAGCGGCAGGGCTGGCCCTGCACCCTTGGATACTTCGTATCCACTTTTAAAAGTGGATGCATGAGCCCTCCTAGTGGGTACGGTGGCCGTTGCCCCCGGCGCGAAACGAGCTTTCACGGCATTTTGCATAGGTCTAATAGTGGCCGAACTCCTTGCTGTCTAGTGGGATACCTGGTGACATGGTCGCCGTCAAGGTCATACTGCAAATATATTTGCCCTTGAGGGACTCCGGACGCGCCTTGCCCATGATGTCGATCGCCTGTTTGGCGTTTTCCATCAAGGCTTCTGGCGTGAACGAACGCTTGCCGATAATGACCGACACGTTGCCCGTCTTGTCCATCTTGAACTCGACGCGGCCAGCCTTTACAGCATGAACACCTGCGGCGATGTCATCGGTAACCGTTCCAGACTTCGGATTTGGCATCAAGCCACGCGGACCTAGGACTCGGGCGACGTTGCGGACCTCTTTCATGGCCGTTGTCGTCGACAGAGCGACGTCAAAATCCATCCAGCCCTCTTGGACTTTTTGGATCATGTCGGCGAGGCCAGCAAAGTCGGCACCCGCTTTGATCGCCGCCTCGGGATCTTCCGTGAACACGAGGACTCGAATTTTCTTACCACTTCCATGTGGCAAGCTGACGGTACCGCGCACCATGTGCGTGCTCTGCTTGGGATCGACTCCCAAATGGGCCGAAATCTCGACCGTTTCATCAAATTTTGCTTTGGGAAACTCATTCAAGAGTGCAACGGCCTCAGTCAATGAATAGGCCTTGTCGCTCTCGACGTGCTTGATGGCTTCCCTATAACGTTTACTTGGTTTTTGTGCCATAGTTTGACTCCTTTAATCGACCACCTCTATGCCCATACTACGAGCGGTTCCTTCAACCATGCGAGCTGCCTGATTTTCGTCCTCAGCGTTGAGGTCTTTTATCTTCAGCTTGACGATTTCCTTGATCTGCTTGCGCGTTACCTTGCCGACTTTATCGCGGTTTGGAACGCCCGAGCCCTTGGGAATGCCGGCTGCCTTTTTCAAGAGGATTGCGGCCGGTGGTGATTTCAGAATGAAACTGAAGGAACGGTCTGCAAAAACGTCGATGACGACCGGCAGGATGAGTCCAGCCTGGTCCTTCGTACGCGCATTGAATTCCTTACAGAAACCCATGATGTTGACTCCATGCGCACCGAGTGCCGGGCCCACGGGGGGCGCCGGATTCGCTGCACCTGCAGGCAACTGTAAACGAATCTGTCCTATTTTCTTTTTTGCCATGATTTTTTTGACGGTTAGCTGTTCACGCGTTCTATTTGCCAGAACTCCAGCTCGACTGGCGTAAAACGTCCAAACATCGAAACCGAGACCTTGAGTTTTCCTTTATCGAGGTCGATGCTTTCGATGTTGCCAGTCAAGTTGAGGAAGGGTCCGTCGATAATTTTAACGACTTCACCAACCTCATACTGAACCTTGGGAACCTCTTTACCTTCGGATCCTTTGACCTGGTTCAATATGCGATCCATTTCCTCCGGTTTTAAGGGAGCCGGGGAATCGCCGCCCACAAATCCTATAATGCCCTGGGTGTTGCGAATAAACGCCCAGACTTCTTGTAAAAGTTTACTTTCGTCGTCGTACAAGCGCGTCTCTATAAAGAGGTAGCCCGGGTAAAACTTGCGGATCTTGGCGCTCTTGCGGCCATTTTTGACCTCGGTAACCGTCTCTGACGGCATGAGGACGCCGCGAACGAAGTCTCCCATCTTTTCTATCCCTATAAATTTCTCCAAATACCGCTTCGCCTTACCCTCTTGATTGGATAAGGTTTGCACGGCATACCACCGAAATTCACTGATACCTTTGTTTGCTGACATCAAAGTATTTCTCCTCTAAAAATTAACCCGCCAAAGAGTGACGCACCCAAGAACAAACCAAATCGACGACCTGAAACAGAGAAAAGTCGACGATACTGATAAACGCTCCCAGGATGATAATACCGATAATCACGACGATCGTCGAATCTTTGAGCTCTGCCTGTGTCGGCCAGGATGCTTTTTTCAATTCCCCGAGGGTTTCTCCCCAGAATATGCGTATCGATTTAAATGGATTCTTCATGAGCAAACCTCTTCAAAAGGACCTCTAGCAGCGTTCTCCCTGCAGGCAAATTTGGCAATAAGTTCGTTATCCTTCGTGATTCGCCTATGTCACGCATTTCAATGCGCTCCAGTCGGCTCACACTCGGAAGCCTGCTTCTTGCCCCATTTGCCTGCAGGTTCGTCGTTCGGGCTAGGTCACGTACGTCAGAGTACGCTCCCGTCGCCCTCGCTCCTCGGGACCTTGCTATAGGCCATTTTGAAGAGGTTTGCGACTTTGATCATCAACTAGCGGTAAATTTTTAATTAACACTAACATGAATCCTTGATTATTACACCTATCGGCTTTTTATATAAGTCTTTATTGTGGATTAAGTTAGATTATGTAATTGGCAGGAGAAGAGGGACTCGAACCCCCAACCGACGGTTTTGGAGACCGTTGCTCTACCAATTGAGCTATTCTCCTATCATGCGTGGAGGAAGGAGCCTATCGACACCCACCTTTTAAATTTCAAGTGAAGCCAGAAAAGCCAGCTGGCTTTTACACAAGGAAGAAAGTCAGCTGGCTTTAAAAGTCAAGTATTTTTACTTGATAATTTCAGAAATACGTCCGGCTCCGATGGTACGGCCACCCTCGCGGATAGCAAAACGTTGACCGGCTTCCATGGCAATCGGCTTCTGGAGGTCGAGTTCAATACCCAAGTTGTCGCCGGGCATGACCATTTCAACGTTCTCTGGGAGAATACAAATACCTGTTACGTCGGCTGTACCGAAGAAGAATTGCGGACGGTAGCCCTTGAAGAACGGCGTATGACGGCCGCCTTCATCCTTGGTCAATACGTAAATCTCGGCCTTGGCCTTGGTGTGAGGGGTGATGCTATTGGGCTTGGCCAACACTTGTCCGCGCTGGACATCTTCTTTTTCAATACCGCGGAGGAGAATACCGACGTTGTCACCGGCACGGCCTTCGTCGAGGTTCTTGCGGAACATCTCGACACCCGTACAGATGGTCTTGCGGGTATCTTCCAATCCGACGATGGCAACTTCTTCGCCAACCTTGACCTTTCCGCGCTCGATACGGCCCGTAACGACGGTGCCACGGCCGGTGATCGAAAATACGTCTTCAACAGACATCAAGAAAGGCTTGTCGACTTCGCGTTGTGGCTCTGGAATGTCCTTATCAACGGCGGCGAGTAGGTCACCGATCGACTTAACACCCAGCTCCTTACCTTCGAGGGCGCCCAAAGCGGAACCCCGAATGATGGAAATATTGTCGCCGTCGAACTCGTACTTAGTCAGGAGGTCGCGGATTTCCATCTCAACCAGCTCCAAGAGCTCGGCGTCGTCGAGGAGGTCAACTTTGTTCAAGAAAACAACGATGTTGGGAACGCCGACCTGACGGGCCAACAAGATGTGTTCGCGCGTCTGAGGCATGGGTCCATCCGCCGCACTAACGACGAGAATGGCGCCGTCCATCTGAGCGGCTCCCGTGATCATGTTTTTAACGAAGTCAGCGTGACCAGGGCAGTCTACGTGCGCGTAGTGACGCTTATCCGACTCGTACTCGACGTGCGAAACGGCGATAGTTACGATCTTGGACGCGTCGCGAACAGTACCACCCTTGGCGATATCTGCGTAAGACTTAATCTTCGCCAAGCCCTTTTGAGCTTGAACGTGCAGAATAGCAGCCGTTAAGGTGGTCTTTCCGTGGTCGACGTGACCGATTGTGCCGACGTTAACGTGCGGCTTTGTCCTTTGGAAGGTTTCTTTATTTGCCATGTTATTTTCGTGTTGAAATCTAAATGGAGCCCCCGAGCGGATTTGAACCGCCGACCTCGCCCTTACCAAGGGCGTGCTCTGCCAACTGAGCTACAAGGGCAAGAATCGGCCACTCTTGACGTTATCAACTCGACAAGAGCCGCCATTTGCAAAAAAAAGCATTCCACGGAGGCGTCCTATTTTTTGCAGGAGTTTTGAAATTTGCAGACATTTCTCTCCACAGTCAACTTATTTTTTAAAAAGATTTTAAAGACCTATGAAAAATGCGCCGCCTCACTATTTAATGCTGGACGAGAGCAATCGACTCCCTTAAATATGACAACGAGGGATTTCTATGCAATCAACACTACTATCGTCGGAAAGCAAATATTTTTGGGGTCTATTTTACCTCTGTTTAGGCGGGCTGATGGGGGCGGCGTTGTGGAACTTTGATCTATTACAGACCTTGTTTGCGACGACAGCCAAGCATCCAAGCAACATTACTGGGCTCTTGGGAAGCTACGCGGCGTTTTGGAGCTTTCGTTTCTTTGGATGTGCTGCGTGGATGTTGCCGACCTACATGATCTTTGCATCCTATGCCCTACTCTTCCGAAAGAGCCACACCCTGCGCTTTTGGCGATACGCGGCCATGTTTGTGACCGTCATCAGCTTGGCGGCGTTGGGCAACCTTTGGCAAAGCTTGTTTTTGAGCGAAAAAGCCAAGGTGTTCCTTTACAGCAGCGCTTATTCTCAGGGCCTGGGCGGCATCTTGGGCGACATTGCCCTCTATCGCGTCATTGCAAACATTGGCCTGCTCGGCACCTGCGTCCTCTACACTGTATCTTTTTGCGTATCCCTCGTGGTCTCACTCTCACCGGAAGCCACACCGCAAGCGGCCTTTGCGCGTTTTCTGAAAATGGCAAAAGTCTTTTTAACGCGAGCCACACGCGTCGCTGGAGCCTTTGGCCGACTTTCGCAGAGAGCGCTATCGGTTTTTTGGCAACAGACACAGGATAAACTCGCCCAAATTCGCGCCACGAAACAGTCGGCGCTTCCACCTATAGAAGCTAAACAGCCGATAGAAGCTAAACAGCCGGTGTCTCTCGCGGAAAAGCCCGACAGCGACTATGCGCCACCGGATTTTCAACGAGCCGCCTCGGAGCTTTCCAAAGCCGTCTCAGAGCACTCAACGCCACTCAAAATGCTTGAAAAGCCGGTTGAGCATGTGCGCATCGAGCCTCAATCGCTCAAAATTGTCGCCGAAGAGGTCCTGGAAAAGGGCCTGGTGAATCGCCCGCAACGAGGCAATTACCAATTTCCGCCGCTCGACATCCTTAAGACGGCCCCAGAGTCCTCCAAGCCCAACACCGAAGAGCACGCGCAGACGGCACAGGCGCTCATCGACAAGCTTGAAGAGTTTGGCGTCAGCGTCTTTTTAAATGAAATCCACACGGGTCCGGTCATCACGCGCTACGAAGTGACGCCGGCAAAGGGTGTCCGCGTTGAAAAGATTGTCAACCTCGATAAAAACATCGCCCTCGGCCTCAAAGCGCTCTCGGTTCGCATATTGGCGCCGGTTCCAGGCAAGGGCTGCGTCGGCATCGAGTTGCCAAACAAGCGCCCACAGGCCGTCTGCTTGCGCGACATTTTGGAATCGAAGGCGTGGGCCGAGTCTCAGGCAGAAATTCCCATTGTTTTAGGAAAAGAAGTGACTGGAAAACCCATCGTCGCCGACCTCACGCGCATGCCACACCTCCTCATCGCCGGCTCCACGGGCTCCGGCAAGACGGTCTGCATCAACACGATCATCGCCTCTCTGCTCTACCACTCGAGCCCAGAAGACCTCCGCTTTATCATGGTCGACCCGAAAATCGTCGAAATGAAGGTTTTCAACGACCTCCCACACATGCTCGTCCCCGTCGTCACGGATCCCAAAAAAGTACCAGGCGCGCTCAAATGGCTGATCTCGGAGATGGAACACCGCTATCAGATCTTTGCCCAAGTCGGCGCACGCAACATCGCCAGTTTCAATGCAAAGCTCAGCGAAAAGAGCAGCACGGCTGAAAAGATCGACCTCTCCCCCGAGGAACGCACGGCCCTCCGCGAGTTCGACACCGAAAAGGTCTCCGTTCCGCGCGAAAAGCTGCCTTACATCGTCTGCGTCATCGACGAGCTGGCTGACCTCATGATGGTTGCCCCGGCGGACGTCGAGTCGTCGATCACCCGACTCGCACAGCTGGCGCGAGCGGCCGGCATTCACCTCATCATCGCGACGCAACGGCCCTCCGTCAACGTCATTACTGGTGTAATCAAGGCAAACCTGCCAAGCCGTATCGCCTTTAAAGTCGCATCAAAAGTCGACAGCCGAACCATTCTCGACGGCATGGGCGCTGAAAACCTCATCGGCCGCGGTGACATGCTCTTCGTTCCACCAGGAGCCTCAGACCTCATTCGCGCGCAGGGAGCCTTTGTCTCCGATGAAGAAATCACAGCTATCGTCGAGGCCCTCAAGGTCAACGGCGCTCCACAATTTGTCGCAGAAATCCAAGATCACATCGAGTCTGAGTCTGGTGAAGACGGCCCCACTCTCGATGGTGAATGGGACGACAACCTCATTCCACAGGCACTCGCAGTCCTCAGATCCACCGACAAGCCCTCGACTTCTCTGCTACAGCGCCGCCTCAAGATCGGTTACAACCGCGCCGCCCGTATCATGGAAACCCTCCAGGCTGAGGGGCTGGTTAGCAATATCTCTGAACCTGCCAACCTACAGTAAAGACGGATCAAAATAGCGCAAAAATGCGTTTCGCGCTCCGCCGACTGGCTTACGTACCATCGTACGCTACGCCAGATCGTACTCGCGCAAAGCCACATTTTTGCATCTATTTTGATCCGTCTTTACACTTTACGATTTGTCTAATGCAAGACCGATGCAAAATGGCTCTAGAGCAAGGCCCGAGGAGCGAGGGCGACAGGAGCGTACGTTGGTACGTGACTTGAAGCGGCCTTAGCCGTTGTAAGTCGTTAATAAACAAAGACCGATTAAAAATGGCAAAGGCAGGTGGCCTACTCTTTTGCCTCTGTCTTTTTAAGGCCGATGTAAAAATGGATGCAAAAATGTGGCTTTGCGCGAGTACGATCTGGCGTAGCGTACATAGAGGTACGTGAGCCAGTCGGCGGAGCGCGAAACGCATTTTGGCGCCATTTTACATCGGCCTTTTACAGCGGTCTTTTAGCTGATATAGCCCAGTTGTAAATGTCGTTGTAATGCAGGGCTGATGTTTTCCAAGAAAAGTCTTTTTCCATGCACGTCTTGCGCATTTTCAAAAAGTGCTGTGGGCGGTCATAATAGGTAGAACAGGCCCAGCCTATTGAATAATAAAGACCATGACAACTGGCCTCTTCGAAGCGAAACCCGGTTCCAGAGCCGTCTGATTCGTTGTATTGATCAATGGTGTTGACTAGTCCGCCAGTCGAACGAGCCACAGGAACCGTTCCGTAGCGCATCGAATACATCTGATTGAGACCACAGGGCTCAAAGCGACTGGGCATCACAAAGAAATCAGAACCCGCCTCCATGAGGTGCGACAGGGCCTTATCGTAACCGATATAGACACCCACTTTGCCCGGATAGCGATTGCAGAGGTCGGAGAGGTACCACTCGATGTGGTGTTCGCCAGAACCGAGCACGAGAACCTGAATCTTCATTTCAGACAACAGCCCCGGAATGATGTCGGCCAACAAGTCGATACCCTTTTGCCAATAGAGACGTGCAATGGCACAGAAAATGGGGATATGGGGGTCGACTTCGAGCCCAAAACGCCGCTGTAGGGCCTCTTTGCAGGCCGCTTTTCCAGAAAAGTCTCGAGTTGAGTAGTTGGCGGGGAGGTAGGGATCCGTCTCCGGATTCCAGCCCTGGGTGTCGATGCCGTTGAGCACGCCAATGAGGTCGGCGCCACGAAAGTTTAGGACGGGATCTAGACCGCAACCGAACTCGGCTGTTCGAATTTCCTGAGCGTATTGTGGGCTGACGGTCGTGATTTTGTTGGCGTGATAGAGGCCTCCCTTGAGAAAATTCACGCATCCAAGGGACTCGAGGCTGTCGCTTCGGAACTCCGTTTGATGCAGTCCAGCGAAGTCCAAAATGCCCTTTTCGAAGATGCCCTGATGCTGTAAGTTGTGAATAGTGACAACGCTAGCGGTATTCTTTAAGGCCGTTTCGCGCTCGGTCGTGTTTAAGAAAACAGGAACTAGGCCGGTTGTCCAGTCGTGACAATGCATGATGTCCGGGTACCACTTAATGAAATGGCAGAGGTCGAGGGCCGCCCGACTCAAAAAGGCAAAGCGCTCATTGTTGTCGCCATGACTTCCCCATGGACCCGTATAGATCTCGTGACGCTGAAAGTACTTGTTGTATTCTAGGCAATAGATTTTGACATTCTCGCTGCCAGGATAGCCGGTTTCCCAAACACGGCAAAAGGCTTCACCAGCCAAATTGACAATCATAGGGCCCTCTTTGGCTACCCAATCCTCATCCGGCGACATAAATCCGTAAAGGGGCATCACAACCCTCACATCTAACCCGTTTTGCCCCAGCGCCTTAGTGAGCGAACCAACCGCATCGCCCAATCCCCCAACAGACGCAAAAGGAGCCAATTCCGGCGTCACCATCAAGACCTTTAATGTGCTTGTCATCGACTCTAAAAAAAGAGTTTTTTCAAAAAGGTCAAAGTGATTCACGCTTTTTCGTGTACCAACCTCAATCATTAGCGAAAAACAAGTCCTATCGATTGCGTTCCATCGCTAATTGAGTCCTGCATGGTCATGAGTGTTTTAAGTTAAATTTCACCCAATGGTGGAATCGACTTTCTGAATTTTTAACCGGTCCGCGGTGAGTGCCCCTAAAGAAGTACTAACTCACTTCAACTCTGCGTGTGACAACACGCTCTGGATGTGCCGTTAGAGAGCTCGGCTGGTCTTGGGAGCTGTTTGTGGCGCACTCATTCTACATCCGAGAGCGAATTTTGCTGATTCGATGGCCTCTGCGAGACGCCATCGACTGTACGCCTCACAATGCGTCTATGACAAAAACCCGTTGCGTCGGAATGAATAAGTTTCTTTGTCTGCAATGATGAGGTGGTCGACAAGTTCGATATCTAAACTTTCGCAGGCGGAATCGAGTGCAAAGGTGACTTTTTTGTCGTTTTCCGAAGGCTCTGTGTTGCCCGTGGGATGATTGTGGACGAGAATGATGGCCGCCGCGGAACGCTTCAGGGCCGCCTCAACGACCTTTCGTGGATAGACGACGGCGCGGTCGATGGTGCCCTCTTCGAGGCGTTCAATGCCGTTGGGTAGCAATTTGTAAGCGCGGTCGAGGTAGGCAACCTCGAAAACCTCTTTGCGTTCGCCACCCAATCGAAAGCGCCAAAAGTCTTCGATTTTTTTTGAACTGTTCAGGAGAGGATCGTTGTGTAGGTCCTGCTCTAGGTATAGAGTGGCAACGTGTCGGATGATTTTAAGTGCAATGGGTGTTACGCTGCCAATCCCTTCAATGGCGCGTAAGCTGTCCGTGTCGGCATCGAGAATGCGCTTCAGATTGCCAAACTGTTTGAGCAAACGCTTGGCCTGTTGCTTGACGTCTTTTCTAGGAATACAGAGCGTGAGGAGTAATTCAATGATTTCATGGTCGGCAAAGCCCTTGAAGCCCGCTTTTTCAAAGCGCTGCCTTAAATGTGCCCGGTGACCAGCATGATCGTTTTTCGCCATGAATGCTCACATTAGCACAATCTTTTTGCTTTTGTAAATTAAATAAGTGCTTTCCATTAAGAAACTTACTTCGCAAGTTTTTTATTTAATGTCTTCTATAACGGACGTTAACGCACTCAATGATTCTTTTAGCGGTCATATACTATATGACCTCGATGCTTAGCGAAAATTTTTCTAGGTCGCTAATGATTGAGGGAATCTGCCGCTTTTTTTGAATTTTGTCTTGATAAGTCACAAAGTCGTGCTACACATATATTCTCATGTGTGGTATTGTTGGGTACGTAGGAAAGAACGCGGCAGTTCAAGTCTTGATTGATGGTCTCAAACGACTCGAGTATCGTGGCTATGATTCTGCTGGATTGGCTATTCTCGATAAGGGCGTTTTCAGCGTTCTCAAAAAAACGGGACGCGTGGTCAATGTCGAAAAACTAGCCCGCAAATCAAAATCGCCTGGCACCATCGGCATCAGTCACACGCGTTGGGCCACTCACGGCGGCGTCACCGATAACAACGCACACCCACACATCAGCTCAGATGGCAAAATCGCCCTCGTCCACAACGGCGTCATTGAGAACTTTCTGCCCCTCAAACACTTTTTGGAAGGTCATGGCTTCACCTTCTCCTCCGAGACCGACACCGAAGTCCTCTCCAACCTCATTGCTTACCACTACAAGACGCTCGGTGGCTACAACGGCAACCGCGTCATTGAGAGCGTCCGCCAGAGCCTCATGCAGGTCGAAGGCACCTACGGTATCGCCGTCCTCTGCACCGATTACCCCGATCAAATCATCGGCGCTCGCAAGAGCTCTCCCCTGATTTTGGGCGTCGGTCAGGGCGAATACATCCTGGCAAGCGACGTCACGGCCTTTGCGCTCCGCACGCAGAATGTCGTCTTTCTCCGCGATGACGAAATTGTTTGCATCAATCGCGATGAGTTCAGTATCACGACGATGGAAGACAACCGTGTCCACGCCTCGATCGAGACCGTCGACTGGGCTCCTGATGCCGTTGAACTCGGTGATTACAAGCATTTCATGGAGAAGGAGATCTTTGAACAGCCACAGTCGATCGAAAACGCCATGCGCGGTCGCTTTTCACAGGACTCAAGCACGTCTCACTTTGGCGGACTCACGTTGACGCCGCAAGAGTTGAGACACATCGACCGCATTCTCTTTTGCGGCTGCGGATCCGCCTGGCACTCCTGCCTCGTCGCCGAACACCTGATTGAGCGCTTTGCCCGCATTCCTGTCGAGGTCGAGTACGCGTCCGAATTCCGTTACCGCAACGCCCCACTCGACAAGCACACCCTCGTCTTTATCGTCAGTCAGTCTGGGGAAACACTCGATAGCCTCGCCGCCCTTCAAGAATCCAAGCGCAAAGGCTACCCGACACTCGCCATCACCAACGTCGTTGGCTCCACGATTGCCCGCGAGTCAGATGGCGGCATCTATCAACGTTCGGGGCCGGAAATCGGCGTGGCATCCACCAAGGCCTTTACCGCACAGTTGACCATTTTGTCCATGCTAGCCCTCTACCTCGGCCGCCTGCGCGACATGAGCTACGAGGACGGCATCCGCTTCGTCGAAGCCCTCAAAATGCTTCCCCAGCAGGTCGCCCAAATCCTCAATCAGGCAGAATACATCCAGGCCATCGCACACAAGTACGCCCATCATCGTGATTTCCTATTTCTCGGCCGACAGAGCCTGTTCCCAATCGCACTCGAAGGAGCCCTCAAACTCAAAGAAGTCTCCTATATTCACGCAGAAGGCTACCCTGCCGCCGAAATGAAACACGGCCCCATCGCCCTCATCTCACCCGAGTGCCCCAGCGTCTTTCTCGCTACACAAAAGAGCATCATCAAGAAGACCCTGTCTAACATCCAGGAAGTCAAGGCCCGCGGCGGACCCGTTATCGCCGTCACGACGGAGGAATGCCACTTTCCTAAAAACTTGGCCGATGACCTCATCGTCATTCCACATTGCCACGAGGCCCTCAAGCCAGTCTTGGCAACGGTCCCCCTTCAGCTCTTCGCCTACTACACATCCCTCGCACGCAATTGCGACGTCGATAAGCCTAGGAATCTAGCTAAGTCCGTTACCGTCGAATAAAAATCGCGCGATGTTGGGCGCAAAAGTGTCTTTAGTGGCGTTTCGCGTTGTTCGGGCTAAGTCACGTACCTTTTGTACGCTCCCGTCGCCCTCTCTTCTCGGGCCTTGCTAAAGGCCCCTTTTGCATCCAAACATCGCGCGATTTCTGGATTCTGGAGTATCTTTGACGCCATTTTACACACATTTAGTGCGTTCTAAATCTTTTTACAATTTCTGGAGCAAGTGATGCACTCGCAAAGCAAGGCTGCTTCCAAAAGAGCGAAACACAAAAATGCATGCATTTTTGTGTTTCACAAGGTGGATGCGTGAGCATCCTAGGGGGCCTGGGGGCCGCTGCCCCCAGAATTTAAAATTGAATAATCATTGAAACTGGGCAATGATCAGAGCCCAGGATTTTTGGGTGGATGGCGGGTGACGAGACGTGGCGAATGAGGTTTTGTGAGACGAGGAAGTAGTCGATTCTCCACCCGACGTTGCGTGAGCGCGCACTGGCTCGGTAGGACCACCATGTGTAGTGGCCTTTTTGCGCTGGGTGAGTCTCGCGGAAGACGTCGACAAAACCGGCGTCCAAGAGGGCCGAAAAGCCTGCCCGCTCCTCATCGGTGAAACCCGCGTTGAAGTGGTTCGCCTCGGGGTGGACGAGGTCGATCTCCGCGTGCGCCACATTGAGATCGCCGCACAAAATCACGCCCTTTTGGGCCTTCAGTGCACACAGGTAGGCGCGAAACTCTTTATCCCAGCGCATGCGAAACGGCAACCGCGTCAACTCTGCCTGCGCGTTGGGCACGTAGACATTGACAAGGTAAAAGTCCTTAAACTCCGCCGTTATGACGCGTCCTTCGGTCGGCTCTGGCTCGGCCAGGCAACCCAAGGTCCACGAGAGAGGCTCGACTTTTGAAAAGATCGCCGTCCCCGAATAGCCTTTTTTGGCCGCGTGGTGAAAAATCTTATGTGGGTATTCGCTCGCCACGTCCGGAACAACGCCGTCGTACACCTTGGTTTCCTGCAGGCAAATGACATCCGCCCGCTCTTTTTCGAGGAGCGAATCAAAGCCCTTTTCTTGCAGCGAACGGAGGCCGTTGACGTTCCATGAAAGTATTTTCATTTAACCTTTTTGTCTTTCAGTGCAAAAGAGAGCACCAGTCCAAAGCCCATCATGAGTGGCAGGACGGACATTGCGACGCGGTAATCGGAAGCCGAGTACAGGCCGATTTCAGAAAAGTCCTGGGCCTGCCAGTCGAGCAGAATGCCGACTATTGGCTGAAAGAGAGCACCTAAGAGCATGATGATCATGTTGACGACGGCCACCGCACTACCGCGGGCGAAATCTGGGTTAGCCTCGAGACCCATAATAAAGGCCAGTATTTCCGAGCTTGAAAAGAGGCCGATGAGGAACAGCAGCGTTCCGAGGGCCATGGGTGGAATGTTGTTGAATAGCAGCATGCCGCTGAGCAATAGGAAACAGAGAAAGGTGCCCCACTTCATGAGTCCGGCCCGCATTCCGATATAGTCCGAGAACCAGCCGGCAAAGGGGCTACCAATGAGCCACCCCAGGTAGAGCATGGCAACGACGCTCGCCGCTTCTTGTTTGGTAATGCCAGCAACGTGCCGAATATACTGGATTCCCCACAGATCAGCAAAGACGGTTAACGGCAAATAGAGACAGCCGCCGACGAGCCCAATCAGCCATGTTTGCGGGTTCTTGAGGACGGCAAACAGGCTTTTACAGATGTTTGCAAAGGGTGTACTGCCGCGAAAGGCCTTACGGCGATCGACTTCCGTTGTGGGTGTTCGCGGAATGAGCAATAAAAGCATAACCGTGCAAGCGATACCAAGCCATCCGGCAACTGCCCAGGAGCGCTGCCAGCCAATGTTGTCGACGAGAAATGAGAGGGGAGCTTGTCCGATGATGGCGCCAATCATGCCCAACATGGTTGTCAGTCCAGCCAGCAGGGCCAGCTGTTTGGGATGAAACCAAACGGTCGAGAGATACACACAACCGACAAAGCCAAAGGCCGACCCGAGGCCCATGAGAAAGCGGCCGGCAGTCATCAAGGCAAGGGTTTGCGTAGAAATGCTCGGCAAAAAGCAACCGAGCGCGACGATCACACAGGCAGCTACAATGATGCGCTTGCCTCCAAAAGAATCGAAGATAGCACCGACGATCATCTGCATCGGAGAATAGATGAAATAGTACATGCCCAAGGATCCCGCCAAAACACCTGCGCCCACGACGAAATGAGTCTGCAACTCTTCCTCCATTACGCTCGGCATAACGCGTACAAAATACTCGTATAGATAAAAAGTTGAGGCAGCGAACCACATGAGGTTGGCCCGCCATGTCCCTTTGTGTTTACTTGACATACGTTGTTAAAACTCTCGTTATTTTTTCAATGAAATCAAGTCAAAACAAGCGGGCAGATGTCTGGCTCGTAGAAAAGGGTTTTTGTGAAACGCGCAGCCAAGCACGACGACTGATCGTGGACGGCAAAGTCCACCTAGACGGAGAACGACTCGATAAGTCTCCAATTGACCGAAAAGCGCCGACAAAAAAACGCACTAAAAAGACCATTGCAAAATGAATATTTTTAAGTTTTGATAGTAATTACAGGTTACCCCCCTGTATTGACACAACCAATCAGTAAGACCGCTTCAAAAGGGCCTATAGCAAGGCCCGACGAGCGAGGGCGACAGGAGCCTACAACGGTAGGTGACTTAGCCCGAGTGAGGAGAACGCCGCTAGAGGCCCTTTTGGAGCGGTCTTAACCCCAAAATGAAATCTAAAGTAAAATGCGTCGTAATGGGCGGCGGACGAGGCACGCGTCTCTATCCATTGACCCAATTTCGTTGTAAACCCGCTGTACCGCTGGCCGGGAAGTATCGGCTCGTCGACATTCCCATCAGCAATTGCCTGAATTCTGGCTATAACCAGATCTACCTGCTCACGCAATTCAACACCGCATCGCTCCATCGCCACGTCCACGAGGCCTTCCGCTTTGACGGCTTTGGTGGCGGCTTTGTAGAGATTTTGTCGGCCGAGCAGACGGAGGGTGACGACAACTGGTACCAAGGCACTGCCGACGCCGTCCGGCAAAACTTGCGGCATATTCGGACACAAGATGATTCCCTTGTTCTCATTTTGTCTGGCGATCAGCTCTATCGCATGGATTTCAGCAAAATGGTCCGCCAACACGTCGAATCGGGTGCAGAGGTCACGATCGCCACAAAGGCCATGCCCGAAACGCAGGTTCACTCTCTCGGCGTTATGCGCGTTGACGAGCAGCTTAAAATCGTCGACTTCGTTGAAAAGCCAACCGATCCCGAGGTGATCAAGAAGCTCGCCATTGCACCGAGCGTCAAGGCAAAGCTTACAAACCCGCAATCCTGCGATTATGGCCTCGCATCGATGGGCATCTACATCTTCAACGCATCTGTACTCAATCGTACATTGACTGAAAACCAGGGCCAAGATTTCGGCAAACACATTCTCCCGTGGATGCTCAACCGCGTCAAACTCCACAGCTACATTTACGAAGGATATTGGGAAGACATCGGAACGGTGCGCTCCTTCTTCGACGCCAACATGATGCTGACTGACACACTGCCGGCCTTTGACTTCTTTGACGAGAACAGCCCGATCTACACCCGCGCTCGCCACCTGCCCTCTTCCAAGCTCAACAGCTGTCACGTCGAGCGATCGATCGTTGCCGACGGCTGTATCTTTTCGGAGGCCAATATTCACCGTTCGGTCATAGGCAGTCGCGCCGTCATTCGCGAACATTCGCAGCTCGAAAACGTCCTCATGATGGGCGCCGATCACTTTGAGCACATCGACGACATGCTTATCAACCAGCAAAAAGGCATTCCGCACATCGGCATTGGCCAAAATTGCGACATTCGCAACGCCATTCTCGACCGCAACGTCCGCATAGGCAACAACGTTCGCCTCTCTCCCATCGGCAAGCCAGACGACTTCCACCAAGGTGACATCTATGTCAAGGACGGCATTCTCTGCGTCGCTAAAAACGGCATTATTCCCGATAACACGATCTTGTAGATGCAAAAAACATTAGTGATCGACAGCAGCCTTGGGACAACGCAAGTGGGGCTCGGTTTTGGCATGGAGGGCGATTGTCTCACTTCGGAAACACCGACGTTGGAAAGCCTTTTTCAACTGATTGACTCCCTGTTGCAAACACACGCCTTGTCACTGGATCGATTGGGCGCGATCGTTTATTGCGAAGGGCCGGGGTCGACATTGGGCATTCGCATCGCCTGCATGGCCATTCGGACGTGGAAAATGCTGTTCCCTACCCTCAAGATCTACAGCTACCGCAACCTCGAATGCGCCTGGGAAGCAATGGGACAGCCCAACGCCACGCTCTATTCCCCTCACAACCAAAACACACTCAACCGCCTTCAAAAGATCGATGGCCGCTTTGCCTGGTCTGTCATTGAAAAAGCGACATTGGCCGTCAATGACTCCGCCTACTTTGTCGGGCCACGCAATGATTTATTTTCACAATACTGCCCCTACTCGCTCCAAGCCCTGATGCCATTTTTGCAAGATTCATTGATGACAGAAAAGCAATTGTGCGACATCGACGCTTTTGTACCGTTATTATCTTGACAACAGCCTCTCGTTCATTAACAACATTGTCATGAATAATATCAACGGGAATTTAGGCCGACCGCCAAACCAGCCAAACCAAATTGATAGGCAAAACTTAAGGCAAACTGTTGATCAATTTATGATTGATCTGTCTGTTAAAGTGCAGCGCGACATTCAAAGTCGAAAAGCAATGTCCGTCGAAGGGCTCGACGTCGAAAGTTCACGCGAAACCCACAGACAACTTGTGGACATTCTCGCTCAAAAATCGGTTGGCCAACTAAACGACTTTATTCGCGAACACCCAATTGCCATTTTAAACAAGACAGAAAACGACTTCTTTCTGGATCCGTTTGTCGTCATCGACGAATACATCCCAAACATTCATATAGATGATAGCCCATTGTGCGTCGCCGTTCAAAATGGTGATTGGAACTCGATCCTCTACCTGTTAATCAAACATGTCGACATCAATGCCTGTGGGCGATTCGGAACCCCCTTACGTTACGCAGCTGCAGTTGGCAATGTCGAGATTATGAAGCTTTTAATCAAGGAAGGAGCCGATGTCAATTTCTTGCCTGAGTTTGTAAATGGAGAACACACGCCTCTTTTTGCTGCAGTTGTAAATAAGAAATACGACACGTTAGAGTATTTGTTGTCACTTCCAATCATAGATATGGATGGTCCACACGGTATTGTCGATATACCGCAAGAAGACGGCAGTAGTGTTTCACTGGATTCGCCATTAGTCGCCTCTGTTTTATTGCGCGACGAAAAGGCTTTTGAGCGGCTATTGCGGGCTGGATTCAATGTTAACAAAATCGACGAACAGTTAGATAATAGCCCCATGGAATTGATAGTAGACTTAAAGTTAAAAACATTTTTGGCTTATGTCTTCAATGTCGCTAAGCCCCAAACCAAGATAGAGGATGCTATAATTGCGTGGCAGGCAATCCATCGGTCAGAAACAGGCTACAATAAAGGCACTATGGGCGATGAATCCGACTATATATCTTTAATCCAATACCTTTGGACTGGAAATTTTTCTTATCATGAATCTTCATATAAATTTGCAGAACTGTCAGAGAAAGATTCCTTTTTGTTTCTAGGAGACCGCATCTCAATCGGAGAAAACGGCAATCGCTATTACAATAAGTATTTCGCAAACATTGATACCTGGGAAATTATCGCAAATACTGTCGGCTTGGGAAATGAAAGAGTCATTCAAGAACCTATATGGATAAAAAATTACCACCCAGAGAAAGATATTAATGAACAAGCATTTTGGCTTAAAACAGCCTACGATTGGAAGCGAAAAAAACATGAACTCCCACGTTTTCTCTTCTCTCTTTTAGAGACCAATGAACGTCAAGAACACGATGTCTTTTCTGTCGCATCTTTTTTTGATCAACTAGACGCCTTGCTGTTTTCTTTTCGCACTTATTTTGGAGTGGAAAAATTCTTTTCACTCTCCTCTCAAAATGCTTTTGATCAACTACTTTTGCGTCATTTATCATCATTAACGCTAGACAAAACTCCACTAATAGAAAAGGCCATGCTAGGAGGCCATGAACCACTCGCGATGCTGTGCGCGAAAGCTACAGTGACTGGCAATACGAAATTATCTTCTGGGCAAACATATATCGAATATGCGGCCTCTCAAGGCTTATTTTATCTCGTAGAATACTTTTTAGATAAAGGAACTTCTGTTTCTCAAGCCAGCGACATGCTTATTGGCTCGGATTGGGGTGCTCCCAATTTTCTGATTGGGTTGATTGAAGCTAAGACACATCCATTTACTCCAGACTCAGTTTTGCAACAGAGACTGAGTGAGCGTACGCGATTTCTGTATGAGTTTGAAACCTTTTTAACAGAGGTCAAAGACAGTAATGATTCCGCCATTCTTGAACAATGTCAGGCATTTCTCAATCAATCAAAGGACTATTTTTCGACACGCATAAAGCCCAATAAAGACTTAGATTCAGCAACAAAAACGCCCTGTGAAATCATGATTCAACAAAAACGAGATGAAATTACAGACCGTGGAGATAAACTGTTGGTTGCGATTCTCTCCAATAACATCAATGATTTTAAAGAAATCCTTTCTTCATTCACGCGCAGTATCTACCACTATAAGACATTCAAAAAGTTAAATCATGTTAAAAAAATAGTTGATGTCGATCAGGACAGTATAGATGAATTTTACAAAACCCTCGAAATGCATTACGGTATTCGTCCAATCGAGCAAGAAGAAATCGGCAACAGCTTGAACTCTCTTCTGGATTCAAAAATCGAGCTCGACGACGAAAATTTTGAAAAGATTAAAGAGCTCTACCATAGAGCAAAAATGTCAAAATGTGTTGACCGCGAAAAAAAAGATCTAAATCTTAAAAAAATTAAGAAAATTTGATAAACGATGGCATGTAAAAAGACAGCAATCTTGGGCAACGGTTGCACGGGCAAGGCAGTCGCGACGTGGCTCTCCGAAAGAGGAAGCGATTTTGATGTTTTCGACGAAAATGGCCGCAACGATTTTGCCGAAGTCGCCAAAGATTTCGACACCGTTGTCTGCAGTCCAGGATTTCGCAAAACACACCCATGGCGATCGGCTGCCGAGGCGGCTGGCTGTCGGTGTTTGGGGGAATTGGAGCTTGCCAGGCCACATTGGAAGGGCAAAGTCATTGCAGTCACCGGCACAAACGGCAAGACATCGCTGGTCGAGTTTTTGGCCTTTGCATTGAAGCGGGCTGGCATCGACGCGCACGCCGTGGGCAATAACGGCATCCCCTTTATCGGCATTTGCGAGACGGGTACAGCCAACTCCATCGCCGTCTGCGAGGTCAGCTCGTTTCAGTCCGAGAGCATGACCGCATTCCCAATCGACATCCTCTTGTGGACGAATTTTGCCGAAGACCACATCAAGTACCACGGAAGCCTCGAGGCGTACCTTGAGGCCAAACGCCGCCTCGTTGACTTTGCCAAAGTCGTTTTTATAGGCGATGACATAACTCGCGAGTCCTTGTATATTCATGAATTGCAAAATGTAAGACATGGGCAAAATGGCTCTATAGCAAGGCCCGAGGAGCGAGGGCGACAGGAGCCTACTGACGTAGGTGACTTAGCCCGAACGACGAGAACGCAGCTAGAGAACATTTTGACCATGTCTTATCCTAAGGATTTTTGGACAGATTTCCGCAAAGAAACCTTCGACCTGGCTTGGAACGCTTGGCAGGAGTTGGGCCTGCCATTGGCAACTCTGATGGAGGCGGGTGAGGCTTTCACTTTTCCGCCTTTCCGACTCGAGGAGCACAACGTTCATGGCGTACGTATTTTCAACGACTCCAAGGCCACCAACTTCGACGCCCTTATAGCTGCCCTGCGCAACCTCGACGGCAGTTATTGGATCGGCGGCGGTTACGACAAGGGTGAAGATTTGGCCAATATCGCCCCGTTACTGAATCAAAAAGTGAAAAAGGCCTACTTGGTCGGCGACACCGCTGAAAAAATTGCGGCCGTCCTCGACGTTCCCAGCGTCGTTTTGAGCAGGCTGGAGATCGCCATCGAAGCCGCTCTGGCAGACGCAAAGCCAGGTGAAACCATCCTTTTTAGCCCCGGTTACCCAAGCTTTGACCAATTCCAAAATTTCGAAGAACGCGGAAGATTTTTCAATAAATGTTTGAATAGTTGCCGTTTTGTGCTTAATAAATAGTCTTTTTAAGGATATTTTTATGAAACTCTCAAAAATCACACTATCACTCCTCGCATTGAGCGTTATGCTCTTTCAATCCGGCTGCCGCACGACTCAAAACATCGCCTCGAGTCCCGCCAACCTCTCACAAAATTCGACGGTTGCCCTCCTCGAAGGTGAAGCTGAGCCCATGCAATTCACAGACATCAACGAAGGTGTCCGCGCTGAGCCCAGCCATTCGTATACCAGCACGTTGTCTCCATTGGCCAGCACTGAAAGCCAGACACACACCGTCCAAAAAGGCGATAGCCTGTGGAGCATTGCTAAAAAAAACAATGTTTCGCTCGACCAACTGCTCGCGGCCAACAACCTCAATAAGGGTTCCACTTTGAGTGTCGGCCAGACCTTGTCGATCCCGAGTAAAACAACGTACGCCGCCTCGAACAGCAGCAGCACCACTACGGGCGAAGGCTACTCGTACAGCGTCCAAAAAGGTGACACGCTGTCGTCGATCGCCAAGGCAGCAGGCCTGTCGGTCGCAGCCATCCGCTCCGCCAACAACCTCAATTCCAGCAACATTTTCGTCGATCAATCCCTCTTTATTCCCGGCAACGCCGACACCCTCAAGGCGAAATTGGCTAAAATGCCACACCGCTCGACGCAAAAAGCCACACCCGTCGCTCTCCAAAATGGCGAATACGTCATTCAGAGTGGCGACACGCTGTCCCTCATTGCCAAGCGGACGGGCACAACGGTCTCCCAGCTCGTCGAATGGAACTCGATCAGCAACCCGGCCCGTCTCCGCGTCGGCCAGCATTTGAAGGTTAACGCCTCATCGACGAGCAGCGCTAGCAATCTAACTGCGAGCAACAGCAGCTCGAGCAACAGCCTCTCTTCAGCAAATACAAACAGTGGCACAACCAGCTCCGTTTCCTCATCTTCCATAAACAACACGCCATCCAGCAGCGCTCCGGCCTTCGACGACGCCAATAACACCACAACGGCCTCCGCAGAAGCCGCTGCCGGTCTCGATGACGCCGCCATTGAAGAAATCTTCAATAACGCCGACGAAATCCCAGTTGTCAGCGTCAATAAGTAAAACAACTTGCTTAAAAAAAGGTCGGTATTTGCTTCATGCAATATCGACCTTTTTTATGAATACTTTTTTGGCGCTATTTTTACAGCGGTCTTATAACGTACACTATTGGATTCGTTGATAGATACTTCTTGGCAACTTGCTCCACGTCGGTCTTTTGCATGTTTTGAATATCCGCAAGCATGGTTTCAGCCCAGGTTAGGTATTCCGGATGGAGTTGGGCGTTATTCAGAACCATATTGAGCCAATACTGGTTGGTGCGCCGCATCTTTTCTACTTGATGCAAGAAAGGATTTTTTGCGCGCACGAAGGCATCATCGGAAATTCCATTTTCGACGACCTCTTTAGCGACTCCCGCCATGGCCTCTGTGAGCACATCGATCTTGTCTGGAGCCGCATCTGACATGAAAAACAGAGAGCCCCTATCTTTATAAAAACGAGAGACCTCCATTCCCGATTGAGGCGAGTAAGTGGCGCTCATTTTTTGTCGAATTTTGACGAGCAGGCAGTCTGTGAGAACCTGGCTGAGCACATTCAGTTTGCGGATATCGTCGATATTCGACATATCCGTCGTCGGCCACAGCATACCGATACGAGCACTGGGGTTCTTGTCTTCGACAGTAAAGTCCTTTGTCTGCGCTGGAGGAAAGAGCAAAACGCGTTTGGAGTCATCGATTTCCTTAGTGTCGGCGCGCTTTGGCAGGGCGCCAAACGTTGATTTAAAAGCCTCGAGCAGGGCAACTTTGTCGAAATCGCCGACAATAGCAACCTCCATGTACTCTTTTGTCAGAGCCGTTTGGAGCCATCCTTTGACGTCGTCTGAATTCATAGCAGCAACAACCTCTTGCGGCGGCATGACGTATCGGTAGTCATTGCAAGTCAAAAAGGGCAAAACTTGGGTCCGACGAACACCACGGAAACTTTTTCTAAACAACTCGTACTCACTGTTGAGTTCACGCCGAAACACCTCCAAGGCTTCTGATCGATACCCGGGGTCGACGACATACGCACAGAGCACCTGAAGCAAGAGACCAACGTCGGCACTCGTTGCAATACCATTTAACTCAAAGTGATCGTCATCGAAATCGAAGAATGTGCCAATTTCTCGCCCTGCAAAAAACCTTTTCAGTTCTTCACGAGACATCTGCCCAAGGCCTCCATCGATAAAAATAGCGTCGGCAACTTGCGCGAGCGCAGGCTTGTCTTGTGGCAATGACGCCAAACCCTTTCCAAAACTGACACAGACAGACACCGTCTTATCAAAATCGGTCTTTTTGAGGTTCAGACGGACTCGGTTGTCGAGGACATAGCTGTCGACGTCAAGGGCGTCATTGTGCTGTTCTTGAATGATCGTTCCTGGCTCCGTCGACAGTGCATAGGGAAAATCCTTCAAGCCGTAATCTTTAGAAGGCTCGACAAAAGCATCCTGGTCCTGCGTATAAATTTTGAGAATGGATGCAACAGGGTTGTTGATGGTGACGTTTCCAGCGACGATCACTGTCTTGACAGGATTCAAAGCATAAGTGAGAAAATACTGATAACACACCTCGGTATCGATTTCCGCCAACACTTTCTTGAGGCACACATCGTAGGTTTCTGGAGACATAAAGACGCCATTTTTATCATAATCATCTATCAAACCATCGACTAATAATTGCGACTGTCGCTTGTCTTTGTTGGCAAGACCTTCTCGGCTGTTATTGAGAGCCGCTTGCTTTGCTAGCTCGAGTTCGCTTTCATGAAATCCGTATTGCCACACGCATTGCAGATTCGCGTTCAATGCACACAAACACTTTTTCCACTTTTGAGGCTCACATTGTGCACTAAAATTCATTTCGTCACTGTAAGCTTCGTACTTAAAAAATCCCGCTTGAAGCTGCGTAAACGGCAAATAGGGCGCCTTCAAACGTTCTTGAAAACGATACTTCAACATCGTCAAAATTAAATTCTTCAAGACACTTTCACGAAAACGTTTCTCGGCATCCTTTTCAAAAACGTAGGGCTTGGCAAACGCTATTTGTATATCTACAGCGCTGCTTCCGGTGTCGTAAACATAGCCAATGCGCAGCTTATTGTCCAATGAGAGCTTGCCATAATCTGGGTTGTCGGCGCACGTCCCATTGAGGTCCACAAAGAGCTCGCGTATCTGTTTTTCAACAACAAGGGTGTCCGTAAAATCGCCCACAACGGCTAAAAACATCCTTTGAGGCGTATACCACTTTTGGTAAAAGGCCCGTAGGCGCTCGTTATTGGCGGCGTTAATTTTCTCCTCTTTACCTATCGGCAGGCGTTTTGCATAGAGCGAGTCGGCCATAACCTGTTGCATCAAGCTTGTCCAAATGCGGTAATCGGCTGTATCACGCATGCGCAGTTCCGACAAGACGACGCCCTTTTCCGACTGTACGGCTTCTTCTTCGATATCAAGAGATCCCGCGTAATCACGCATCACCGTCAGGCCTGTCTTGAGCGTTTCCGGGTCGACATTGGGGAGGTCGAGCTCGTAGACAGTCGCATCAAAGCCAGTGTGCGCGTTGGTGTCGTTTCCAAAACCGATGCCCAGGCGCTGTAGGTACTCAATCAGGCCGTTTTTAGGAAAGTTCTTTGAGCCCTTAAATGCCACGTGCTCGAGAAAGTGCGCCAAGCCCTGTTCTTCATTGGTCTCCATCAGTGAACCCGCGTTGACGTAGAGCCGCACACTCACGCGGTCTTTCGGCTCTGCGTTTTTCATAATGGCATACTTGAACCCGTTATCGAGCTCGCCGTAAACGACAGACGGATCGGCTGGCATGGGGCTATCTTTGTGAGCAAAGGGCTTGGAATACGGCTCTGCGTGCAGTGGCAACCACGATGTCAAAAACAGCAACAAAAAAAGCGTCTTTTGCTTGAGTTTTTCCATAATTGGGGATTGAGTTTAAGGTATATTTACGGCCCTTCAACCCTAATGTTTAAAGACATATGCAAAATATTCTGAAAACTCGTTTAGCGCAAAGCCAAGATTTGATGCAATTTCTCACAGGTCTTTATGGTTTAACAACTGGCGAAAGAAAAGACCGTTGAAAAATGCGCCTATAGCAAGGCCCGAGGAGCGAGGGCCGCTGCGTACGCTGGTACGTGACTCAGCCCGAACGACGAGAACGCAGCTAGAGGACATTTTGCAATGGTCTTTTATTTTTGCCTACAGAATTCTCTTTCTCCCGCTCTTCCTCCTCGTCTTGCCGTATTACACGTACCGCATGCTCAAGCGTGGCGGCTACGGTCGACACTTTTCCCACCGCTTTGGCCTTTTCCCGAAAATCCCCAAACATAAAAAACGCATCTGGATACAGGCTGTAAGCGTCGGGGAAGTGCGCGCCTTACAGCCGTTGATCGAGGAACTCCAGGCCCAAAATAACTTCGAAATCTTCCTAACAACCACAACCAGCACAGGTCTCCAGACCGCCGAAAAGCTCTTTGCCAACAAGATTGCTTTTATCGGAGTCTTTCCACTCAACTTCTGGCTCTTCTCCGCCCTCGCCTGGAGACGCATACAGCCAACTTTCGCCTTTTTAACGGAATCCGAACTCTGGCCCGAACACCTCCAACAGGCATGTAGGCACAAGGTTCCACTCTTTCTCCTCAACGGGCGCATGTCGGAAAAATCCTTTCGGCGCTATCAACAAATCCCAACCATCTGCCGCTGGCTCTTTGCAAAAATCACTCACATTCTCGCCTCCTCCGACGAGAGCCGCCAACACTTTATTCAGCTCGGCTGCCCAGCTGAAAAGATTGTAACCGTCGGTAACCTCAAGCTCGACCTCTCTCCAAGCATCCCACCCGACTCAGCAATGATCGCCGCGCAAAAGCGTGCCCTTGGGTTTCCCGAGAACGCCACGATTCTTTTTGGCGCATCGACTTGGCCCAGCGAAGAAACGATGTTGGCCAACGTCCTGAAAAACACCCGGCTCTACTCGCCAAATACCTACTTGATTCTCCTTCCACGACACCCGGAGCGTCGCAACGACATCTCCAACGTTCTCAAGCAGACCCACTTTTCGTTCTCCTTTCGCACCGATAATCCCTCGCAGCCCAACGACATCTACGTCGCCGACACAATAGGCGAAATGCACAAACTGCTTCCCTTGGCCGATATCGTGTATGTTGGAAAGAGTATGGCTCCCAATAAGGGCGGCCAATCACCCGTCGACGCCGCCCTCTTTGGCAAGCCGATTTTGTACGGCCCCTATATGGACAACTTTAAACCGCTCTGCAAAATGCTCGAAGAACAAGGCGCCGCGTTCCGCTGCAACAACGAAGAGGCCCTCGAACACTTCATAAAACACCTCTTAGAAGACACCGCTGTTCGAACTTCCATGGGTCACAAAGCAGCCCTCTGGCAACAATCCAACCAGGGCGCCACCGCCAAAACCCTCGAGGCCCTCAAAGCCCTCGGTGTGTGACACAAATTAAACAATGAAGTGCAACACTCGTTGTTGAATTGGATCGAGGTAAAATTGGTTCCCTGGTTAGCACGCATCAATACGATTTAGCGAAGATCACTTTCCGTGATGTTTTCTTACCAGTGAAGATGCAAGCACCCTCGGTATTGTCCTGGTCGAATGGGACGCATCGGATGGTAACCTTGAGGTCGCGTTTGAGCTGTTCTTCGATGGCGGGGTCATCTTCGGCATAGAACACTTTGGCAAAACCGCCGTGAATTTCGTCATGTTTCGGAGTAAAGAAAGCGTAAAAGCGCTCTTTGCTATCGATGTCGACGGTGTTGGCTTGCAAGAACTGGCGAGCGCGCTGCAGCAGGTTGGCTTGTATGCCATCGAGGGTCGCTGTAATCGTTTGGACAAAGGTGTTGCGATCGACAAAGGCCTTATCCTTGGGCGAGCGATCGCGTTGACCGACGCATACAGCCTGTTTTTCGACGTCGCGAGGGCCGATTTCCAGCCGAATCGGGATGCCCTTTTTGACCCATTCCCAGCTCTTTTCGCCGCCGCGGAGGTCACGATCATCGAGTTCGACGGCGACCTGGCGGCCGAAGTAGGCCTGTTGTTCCAGATCCCGTTTGATATCCTTGCAGTAGTCAAGGACGGACTGGCGCGAGGACTCATCGCGGTAGATTGGGAGGATAACGACGTGGGCGGGCGCGAGTCGTGGGGGAAGGACGAGGCCATCGTCATCGGAATGGAGCATGACCATACCTCCGATGAGACGTGTGGAAACGCCCCATGACGTTGTCCAGGCGTATTGGATGTCACCCTTCTCGTCCGTGAAGCGAATATTGCTGGCCTTGGCGAAGTTCTGGCCGAGGAAATGCGACGTTCCTGCCTGCAGAGCCTTACGGTCCTGCATCATGGCCTCAATGCAGTAAGTCGAATCCGCGCCTGGGAACTTTTCGCCCTCCGACTTCTTGCCCAGAATGACGGGCATAGCCAAGTAATTTTCGGCAAAATCCGCGTAAACATGGAGCATTTTAAAGGTCTCCTCACGCGCCTCTTCGGCCGTCGCGTGCACAGTATGGCCCTCTTGCCACAAGAATTCGGTTGTCCTCAAGAACAGCCGCGTGCGCATTTCCCAACGGACAATATTGGCCCACTGGTTGATGAGTAATGGCAGGTCGCGGTAAGACTCGACCCACTTGGCAAATGATTCGCCGATGATGGTTTCTGACGTTGGGCGAACAATCAGGGGCTCCTCAAGCGGGGAGTCGGGAACGAGCTTGCCATCGGCGTTCAAGGAGAGTCGAGAATGCGTGACGACCGCACACTCTTTGGCAAAACCCTCAACGTGCTCCGCCTCTTTCTGAAGCAAGCTGACTGGAATAAAGAGAGGGAAATAGGCATTTTTGTGGCCCGTCGCCTTAAACATGCCGTCCAATACTCTTTGAATATTTTCCCAAATGCCGTACCCCCATGGCTTGATCACCATGCAGCCGCGCACCGCAGACAACTCTGCGAGATCCGCTGCCTTAATCACCTGTTGATACCACTCGGGATAGTCCTCTTGCCTCGTCGGCGTGATTGCTGTTTGCGCTTTCATCTTCATTCTAAAAAATGCAGCGCCACTTGCGTTTTCGCAAGGAAAAAAGCGAGCGAGTCTTAGAGGCCTCCATCATTAGCCGATTTTTTCTAGCGATCTGAACGAGGCTGTTTGTGCAATGTCCCTTTTCCAATCCACGTGAATTTTGGGAGATTCGGATTGCAATGCGCCGTGGTATCGCTATCCTGTTAATGGACTAGGCCTTAGTTATGGAGTACCAATATTTATCAAAGCTCATCGACAACAGCATCGAAGCTTCCACGCCGCTTGAAATCAAGGGTAGGGTGCTGCAGGTTGTTGGAACGATCATCAAGGCTTTTGTTCCCGGTGTGAAGATCGGCGAGCTGTGTTCGTTGAAAAATCCGTATGAGAAATTTGAGCTGTTGGCGGAAGTTGTTGGCTTTGAGCAACAAGCAGCACTTTTGACGCCCCTTGGAGACCTCATGGGGATTTCGTCGGCAACCGAGGTGATTCCGACAGGGAAAGTCCACACAGTGCCGGTGGGGCCAAAGCTGCTGGGCCGCGTTTTGGACGGTCTGGGACGGCCGTTGGATGAGGATGTCAAGGGTCCCCTAGAGCCGAAAGGCTACTATCCCGTTTACGCACCGCCACCCAACGCGATGAAACGGACCATTATTGCCAAACCGATCTCGCTTGGCCTGCGCGCGCTCGACGGCCTCTTGACGTGCGGCGAAGGGCAACGTATGGGTATTTTTGCGGCGGCGGGCGGCGGTAAAAGTACGCTGATGGCCCAGATCATTCGCAATACGAACGCGGATATCGTTGTTTTGGCACTCGTCGGCGAACGTGGCCGCGAAGTGCGCGAATTCATCGAGCACGACCTCGGTGAAGAGGGCCTCAAGCGTTCGGTGCTCGTCATTTCGACATCGGATCGGCCATCCATGGAGCGGCTCAAGGCGGCTTACGTGGCGACGGCGATAGCCGAGTATTTCCGCGATCAGGGCAGTCGTGTCCTGCTTTTGATGGACTCCGTAACGCGTTTTGGACGCGCGCAACGCGAGATCGGTCTGGCGGCGGGTGAGCCTCCGACGCGGCGTGGATTTCCGCCATCCGTTTTTTCGACTTTACCACAGTTGATGGAACGAGCAGGGCAGTCCGAAAAGGGCTCCATTACAGCTCTTTACACGGTCCTCGTGGAGGGCGACGATATGACAGAGCCAATTGCCGACGAGACGCGCTCCATTCTCGACGGCCACATCATCCTTTCCAGAAAGCTCGCTGGCGCCAATCATTACCCGGCCATCGACGTTTTGGCTAGTATCAGCCGCGTCATGACCAACATTGTCCCGAAGGAACACAAACAGGCCGCCAGTCGCCTCCGACACCTGTTGGCCAAGTACGAAGAAGTGGAGCTACTCCTGCGCATCGGCGAGTACAAAAAGGGCTCCGACGCCGAGACCGACGAGGCCATCGAAAAACACGACGCCATTTTGAGCTTTCTCAAACAAGGTCTCGACGAGAAGTCCACCTTCGATGAGACGGTACGGGCGCTGATTGAGACGGTCTTATAAATGAGCCAGTGTACATTGAAGATAAAAGCAATCCCAAATGCCCGCCAGGAGGGGATTGTCGGGTGGGTGGGGGATCGACTGAAGGTTAAGGTCTCGGTGCCTCCAGAAGCCGGCCGCGCGAACAAGGCGGTGATTGCGTTGTTGGCAGAAAAGTTAAACATTCCAACTCGGTCGATTGTCCTGATTAAAGGGCTTGCGTTTGCAGAAAAGACGCTTACAATAGAGGGCCTGTCGGAGTCAGATATTCGCAAACTTCTTAAGATCGATTAAACACAATTGGCTTATGAAAATATTATTCTTCCTCCCCCTGCTGGCATTTGGCGGCTTGCAAGACCTCAAATACACCGTCTACACCGAGAGTTTTCCTCCCTATAATTTTCAGGATGCCGGTGTCGTTGGCGGCATTTCGACAGAAATGATCCGGCTGATGTTTGAAAAATTAAAGCTTCCGGCTCCCAAAATCACTCTCACCGGCTGGAGTGAAAGCTACGAAAAGACGATCCACAACCAAACACCAGATGTCGTTATTCTCTATTCCATTCTCCGTCTGCAAGAACGCGAAAATATGTTCAAATGGGTCGGCCCGATCGCGCCCTTCACCTTCAATCTCATCGGTTTAGTAGAATCTGACAAAAAAATCAGCGAGCTCGATGACGCCAAACGCTTCACAACGGCGGTCATCAAAGACGACTTCGCAGAGCTGTTTCTTCTCAAAAATGGCTTTAAGCTCAATCAAAACCTTTACCGTATTCCAGAAAAGCACGAACAGGCCATCGAAAGGCTCTACCAAGGTAAGGTCGACTTTGTCGCCATGGCGTACTTAAACGCTGTACACATCGCTCGACGGACGGGGCACGACTCAAAACAGCTGAAGGTTTATTGGCAAAAAGACGAATTTCCTTTTACCGGCCTCTTTATGGCCTTCAGTCGCAATACGCCTGATGCAGTTATTCAAGCGTTCGCCGACGTCCTGGCCCAAATTAAGACCAGCGGCGAGTATGTGACCATCCTCAATAAGTACTTTCCATAAAGATCTTCCTCTTTGAGGTTCCTCTGTTATGTCTCTTTTCCGCTCGTTTGTCAATCCATTCTGGCTGGATGAAACAGCTAAGGTTTGACGTTCAGGCCCATTTTGGACCAATTTGCGCCAACGACTGCATGGAATGCAACAAGACGTCCAGCGCATCATCCTCGTCGCGCACAAGAGCTTTTTCTGCATACCTGAAGGCGTTATCGGGCATACCAAAAAAGCGTAGCAATAGGGGCAGCCTTTTTTCTCTGTCCAACGCTGCTTCGACAATCCACAACGTGGGCAAGTCTGTTCTTCCAGCATGTCATCGAGCCACTCAGTCATGCGCTCGCAACAATCCTTACACAGTAACTGTTCTTCAATCCAATCCCCCTGTTCGATCCGAAAAACCAAGGTCGCCGCCTTTCCACATATATCACAACTTGCACTCATAACGTCAAACCTTATGAGCATAAACCCTGCCAAAACAATCGACCGTTGCACAATGAGCCTTTAACGGTAGTGAAAGGAAAAGGACACCCGCTCGTTCTCGCCGAGAAAGGCGATCATTTCTGGAGACCATTCGCCGAAGGGGACGAGCGACAAAATGGCGTCCTTGCACAAAAAGGTGGCGCTGTCGCTGGCCGTTGTGCTCTGGATCTGGATGGAGTTGACGCCGCCCTCCTTGTTCAACACAAATTCGACGACCACAATGCTGCCAATGTCTCGCGGCGAAAACACGTGGCGCGCGCCCAATAAGCGCCATTGGTAGGCGATCGACTCAATCATTTTCTGCGTATATATGCCAAACTCGTTTAGCTTGGCGTTGATGGCGACCTCACCGAGCTCCGACGCCGCCGTAGGGATCTTGCGCAACGGCCCCTCAACGGGTGTCCGCTGAATGCGCGGCCGCGGCTTTGGTATTGTGACCGATTCTGCGTTCTCCACGACCCTCGGCTTCTTTCCAAACAACACCAGATCCTCTCGAGGCTCACCCGCCTCCATGGCCACTCCCACGCCTTCGCCCGAAATCGCCCGCTCGTACGGCAGACCCTCAACTGACTCCCCCTGGCTCATCTCGACAACCACTCCCTCAACTGGCACCACTAACGTCGGCCGTGCATCGCCATCCACGATCTTTTGTGTGTTGATCTCGTCCGACTCGATGTGAGGCGCATTGCTCCCCTTGCCAGGCTGCGGTTGAGCCGCCTGCTGGTCCTTGAACGAGAAAACATCCGCATTGTCCGGCACCTTCGATGCCACATTCGGGTTCACTTCCATAAAAATAGGCATGTCGTAAACCACCTTCGAGACCCGCACAACCCGCCATTCCACATTCCATAACAACAAAACCAACCCCAACTGAGCCAACACCGCACAGGTCAATCCCCCTCGCCAACAAAAGGGTGGCTGTATCGAAACCGGAAACCCTTTTTTATAGAATAAAAAAGAGTTTCCGGACCTTCCCAAAAAACACTTTTTTAGCGAAATACAAAAATGTCTAACATTTTTGCATTTCGCATAAAATTTTTTGAAGGGGATCCGGGGCAAATTTTTTTTTAAAAAAGGTTCACCCGGGCTATCATCTAATTCCCGGCGTCCCATTCATATTTGGGTTTAACGTGGTGATTTTCGATATGGCGGCGGTCGCCTTTATGGTACCAGAAGAAGACGGGGCTGGCAACGAAGATGGAGGAGAAGGTACCCGTGAGAATGCCCAGGGTGAAGACGAGAGCAAAGTCGTTGATGACTCCGGCGCCGAAAATATAGAGGGCGAGGGCGGCTATGAGGGTCGTCAAGCTCGTTAGCAGTGTACGGGAAAGCGTACGGTTAATGGCCAGGTGAATAACATCCTTGAGCTTCATGGAGGGGTTGAGGTCAAGTTCTTCGCGGATGCGGTCAAAGACGACGATGGTGTCGTTGATGGAATAACCGACGATCATAAGGATGGCGGCAACCATGGGCGCGGTAAACTGTCCGCCGAGCATGACGAACAGCCCTATCGTCATAAGGACGTCGTGGACGGTGGAGACGACGGCCCCCATGCCGTACCCGAACTCAAAGCGGAAGGCCACGTAGATCAAAATCACGACGATCGAGGCCAAAATGGCGATGAGGGCGTCCATTTTGATGCTGTCGCTGACGGATCCGCCGATGGTGGTTTGGGAAATCAACTTCATGTCGGACTTGGGGAATCCTTTTTCCAGAGCGGAAAAGACGTTATTGCCCTTGCCTTCTTCGGTCTGAATCTTGAGAATTTCGTTATCTTCGCCGATGAGCTTTTGGTAGACGGGCGAAAATTCACCGAGAGCGTGCTCTTTAGCGAAGTCTTGAAGGGCGCGGATGGTCGGCTTTTCTTTGAAGCTGAGCGCTATTTCATCGCCTCCAACGAAGTCGATGCCGTAAATGCGGTCACCCTTCTGGAAGACGACGACAACGCCAATCAACACAATCAGCCAGGACCCGATAAATGCCGGCTTGCTGTACTTCATAAAATTAAAGTGGGTCTCGCGCAAGTAGGTGTGAGTGAAGGCGGTTTTAATGATGCCGGAGTACACGAGGAGTTCGAGGATGACGCGGCTGACGACGAGCGAGCAGAACAGCGTTGCGACGATACCAATCGAGAGGATAATACCAAAGCCCTTGATGGGGCCAGTGCCCAGCCAAATGAGGATGCCGGCCGTGAGCAAGGTGGTCAAGTTGGCGTCCAAGATCGTCGCAAAGGCTTTTTCGTAACCGGCAGACAGGGCCGCTTTCATTCCTTTTCCGATGCGGATTTCTTCGCGCATGCGCTCGTAGATGAGGATGTTGGCGTCGACGCCCATGCCGATAGTCAAGACGAGGGCCGCCACGCCAGGAAGCGTCATGGTTGCGCCCAGGCTGCTGAGCACGCCGAGGACGATGAGCACGTTAAAGAGGACCGTAAAGACGGCAACCACACCGGGAAGCATATAGTAGAGGATCATGAACACGATGACGAGCCCGGCACCGAGTATGGAAGCGTTAATGGAGCTCGTACGGGCGTCCTGAGCTAGCGACGGGCCGACTTCATACATCTCAGCGAGCGTCAACTCGAACTCAAGCGGGTTATTGAGCACGTTGGCCAACTCCAGGGCAGTGCGCTGCGTGAAGTCGCCTGAAATGCTCGCCCGGCCATTGGGAATCTCCGTCTGGATATTTGGAGCCGAGTACAGCTTGCCATCGAGCACGATGCCCAATTGGCGGCCAATGTTGTCTTTTGTGACCTGGGCAAAGCGCTGTGTTCCGGTGTCGGTCATGATCAGGCTGATCTCGTAACCGCCGTAAGGGTTCATGGAGACAAAGGCATTTTTGACATCCTTACCAGTCATTTCGGGAATACGTTTGACGTAGACTGGAATCTCCTGCTTTTCTCCGCGGCTGCTCTCACGCTCCATCATGAGCTTTTCATAACCGACGGGGACCTGGCTTTCTCTCGGGGCAACGAGGCGAAACTCCAATTTGGCTGGCTTTTTGAGCACGTTGACGACCTCAGGATTGTCGCGCGTCGATATGCCTGGCAGCTGGATTTCAACCTGGTTGTTCCCTTTGGCCCGGATAATGGGTTCCGCGACGCCGAGGCCGTCAATGCGGCGGCTCATGATGTCGATAGCCTTGTTGAGCTGGGCAACCTTTTCAAACTCGTGCTTGCCTTCGAGGGCAGACGGATCGATTTGCAGTGTAAACGCAACACCGCCCTTCAGGTCAAGGCCCTGTTTCAGTCTCGCCTGGGACTGGCGTAAAAGCTCGTTGAGCAAGATGTCGTTACGGCGCTTTTGGTTTTTGATGTCCGCCAGCTTGATGTCTGGAAAGTAGACAGAAAAGTCCGTCGTTTCGCCCATCTGCTTGAGGGCCAAAAAGAGAGTGCTCGCCTTGCCTGCCTTGACAAGTGTCGTGGCCTCATCGAGGTGCTTGGCAAAGGCTTCCTTCTGGGCCGTCGCGCGATTCGCCATAAAAACGTCAAAGGGAGTGTCCTTAAACGGTATCAGACTGACAATCGCCCACACAAACACGGCTATTGATATTGCCGACTTCCAGAAGTATTTGCCCATGATTTGCTTGTATTAAATTTTCTGCTGAATAAAGGCCTTGCTGACCTCTACCTTGACGCCTTCCCCGAGGCTGACAACGTAACGGTCATCCTTGACGCTTACAATCGAGCCATAAAAGCCAGACGCCGTCATCACTTCGTCGCCCTTCTTTATAGACTCTATCATTTTTGCATGAGCCTTCTGTCTCTTGCGCTGTGGCATTATCATCAAGAACCACATGCCTACCATCATCAGGCCCAATACTAAGAGCGAGGACATACCCCCACCCTGCTGTCCGCCAGCCGTCTCAACAACTGGCGCCGTTGCATCTGCTAAGAATAACATTGTGTACATATTGGCCAACCATCAAAACACCTTTTCCCACGAATTCAAGCATAAACTTCTAGTCGAACGCTACCACAATCCTGGTGTCCCAGCCTTCACCGTGGATGCCTCTAGTGGGCGAAATTCGATTTCCACTCTAGGGTGCCTCTTCGTGTAGTTCCACATGCAACCATCTTGCAGCCCCAGTGGCCATTTTCAGCTGGTGAACTTTCCATCGTTCGCTAAATTAATTGTAGTTTAAGGCGATTGCTAAAAAACGGTTGCATTTGCGCGGCAAAGCGGTTACTGTTGAGGGGCATGGATGACTGGCAAACGTTACCGAGGGTGTTAGCTGCGATAGGCGTGGTACTGGTTCTCTGTGTTTACATGGCTCTGATCGAACGCAAGCTGGCGGCGAAAGTGCAGGGACGGCGCGACAGCAATACCGTCAGCGTTGCATTTTTTGATGGTCTGCCGTTTTCGGGCCTCTTGAAGCATTGGGGCATTTTTCAACCCATTGCTGACATCCTCAAACTCTTCGTCAAAGAACAGGCGACGTCGTGGAGGCAGAAGGTGCTCGTCTTGGCCTACTTCGCGACTGCCCTGTTTCCCTTCTTCGTTATGCCTGTTGGAATGCAGAAAGGCGCCACACAGCCATTGATTTTGTCGAGTGTGCAAGGCAGCCTGCTCTTTGTCTTGATCGTGCGTCTGTGGGGTCACGGAATCTCGACCCAGATTCAAGGCGGCCGTTGGCGACTTTTACGGGGAATTTCGACCGAATTGCTCTTGTTTTTTGTCATACTATCGGTGAGCCTGCGCGCGCACGTCTCCTCCCTCCCATTGACCTTTGAAGGCATTGTCTTGGCGCAAAAGAAATATTGGTTTGTGTTTTCACAGCCCATCGGGGCCCTCTTGTGCTTTGTGGGTCTCTGCTTGAATGATTGCGAATGTCCGTATAGCGGGGTCGCCCATGGCCTTCTGAAGCTGGGACAAAAGCTGCACACGCTCTTGGGAGCCCTCCTATTTTCGCTCTTCTTTTTGGGCGGTTGGCACTTCTTTCCTGGCTTGCCTTTGATGGGCACTGGGGTGATCTTTTCGATCGCGTGTTTAGGTCTGAAAATGGCGGGGGTGATTTTCCTCCTATTCTGGGTTCGCTGGACCTTACCACACATGCGCGAAGACCGTGTATTGGCTGCCCTCTGGCGACTCTGGATTCCGTTGGCGATTCTTTCTTTAATAGTTAACAGTGCATGGCAAAATTAGTTGAGAGAAGGCCTTTAAAGGCTTGGGAACGTCTGAACATACTTGCTTTTTTAAAGGGCATGCGGACGACCTTACGCTGGCTTCTCAAACGACCGATCACCCTTGAGTACCCCGAAGCTCGGCCCTACATCCCCGACAATTACCGCGGTACTCCAACCCTCGTCAAAGACATCTACGGGCGCGAAAAGTGTGTCGCCTGTCAGTTGTGCGAACACATTTGTCCTGCAAAAGCGATACGCATAACGCCCGGCCCCGCTCCAGAGGGATTTTCGCACATTGGTCGGGCACCCGCCATTTTCCAAATCGACCGTTCCCGTTGCATTCATTGTGGTCTATGCGAAGAGGTCTGCCCCGAAGAGGCCATCGTGCTGCAAAAAGAATACAGCTTTTCGGGCACGGATCGCAACGCCATGATGATCGACAAAGAAGAGCTGTACGAGGCCGGCGGGACATTGCCCGACAAGTACTTCAAATGGGGGAAATCCGAATGAACCTTGTTTGGAGCGCGTTGATGGTGTTGTCAGCCGTTGGGGTCCTCGTCCTGGAAAAGAAAAAGGCCCTTTGGGCGTTTTGCGGTGTGATTTTGGGCGCCCTGGGACTGATGTTCAGCTTGAATGCGGCCTTCCTGGCCACGCTACAGGCCTTGTTTTACACGGGACTGCTGACAGTGCTGTTTGCCCTAGCAGCAGAATTTCCGCCCAGCAAATGGCCGAAACGGGCGCTCATCGTTCGCATCGCGGTGGCTTTCACGCTCGTCGTTTCTGTTTTTTGGATCTTCAGAGCGTGGCCCATCCTCACATGGCCAGAAGAGGCCCCTCTAGGCGGCCTTGGCCAGGCGATATCGGCATTTTCGACAAAAGCAACATACATAAGTGCCTTTCTATTCACGCGTTACGTCCTGATTTTTGAAGTTTCTGCCGTCATTCTTCTCGCTGCAATGATCACCGTTGTCCTCTATCTGAAAAATGATGATGCTTAACACAACACTCGGAGCGCTCTTCCTGATCGGCTTACTGGGCCTGATTTTCCAGCGCAGTCGACTGAAGCAAATCCTTGCCCTGCATATCAGCTTGATCGCGCTCAGCCTGTTTTTTCTTCTCGTAGCGCGCTGCAACAACTTCATCGACGGCTGCATCATGATTTTCCCAATCAACCTAGTGTCGGTAAGTCTCGTACTCGGGCTACTCTTGCAGAAAGAAAAAGAGACATGAAAAATGCCGTAAAAGATAATTCCGCGCTACTGGAGTTGACTCTCGTACGTCTGCATCTTTATATGTCTTTAGGTATTAACAGCTTACAAAATGTAAGACCGTTGAAAAATGGTTCTATAGCCAGGCCCGAGGAGCGAGGGCGACGGGAGCCTACTGACGTAGGTGACCTAGCCTGAACGACGAGAACGCCGCTAGAGACCATTTTAAAACGGTCTTAAAAGAGACATGAAAATATTTTTTAATATAGATCGAATCGTCATTCAAGGTCTCTTGGTCCGCGGTCCGGTGGGGCTTTTGAGCTTACTGAGTCTGTTTCTTGGCAAGCGCAGCGTGTCCACGAGCCTAGTCCTCATGATGATTGGTCTGATAACGCTCTATTGGGGGTGGGCACTATGTTCCTGATTGGCATAATCGCGCTTCCTTGGATGGCAGCCATTTTGCAGGGCCTTCCTTCTCCGAGCTTGGTAAAACGCTGTGCGGCATTTCTGGGCTTTGCTTTGCCTTTAGCGGGAGTCGTGTGGTTCGGCATTTTCCAAAAGCAGCTGGAACCTTATACACTCGGTTGGGGCTCTGCGGCCCTGCACTTTGGCATGCCGTCAGGATTTTTACTTCTGACGTTTTTGGGCGCCATCATCGGTCTGGCCGCTTGGAACCGCTCTGCACTCTTTCGAGGGCTGCTGTTGTGGGTTTACGGAGCGACACTGTGCCTCTTCTCTTCGACGGACTTCGTCAGCTTCTTTTTTTACGAGATGACCGTCCTGCCATCCTTTCTAATCGTTCTGTGCTTTGGCTCCGACAACCGCAAGAGTGCCATAGAAATGATGCTGTTTTCATTGTTGAGATCAATTCTGTGGGGGGTCTTTTTCTTGTGGATCTTTAAGCAGGGCAACGATCTGCAAGCGCTGGCCTCATTCGATGACAACCTCCATTTTACTCAATGGAGCTTTCCCCTCTTTTTATTGGGCCTCGGCATTGCCTATGCGGTGCCTTTCTACACCTGGGCTCCCAAATTCTATACCGCGGCTCCACTACCACTCGTCTGGCTTCAACTGGCGATCCGTCTGTTTATTCCCTATATAATTTGGCAAAAAATGGGACCACTCTTTCCAAAAAGCTTTGCTTACTGGAACGAGACCCTGTGTTTTGTTGGCATGGCGAGCTTTGTGTTCGTGATGGCGGCGGCTCCCAAAAATGGCCGCGTGGCCTACTTGTGTGTCGCGCAAGGTGGCCTGGCGATCTTTGCCCTGACGTCGATGGGGCACTTCCAACTGTGGTTTCTTATGCAAACGGTCGGCATCGCCCTTTTGTTTGCCACGTCGCGCGGACCATGTAAAGGTTTTCGAGCCTTGTTGATTGGCTTGGCGATCCTATGCCTTCTTTTTCCTGGCTTTGGGCCATTTCCAGGAGCCTATGCCATTCTTATGGCCGCATGGCAACAGTCTCTGATTCTCGGAATCGGCGCAGCTATTGGCCTTTTCTTGACACTCGTTAACTGTCTCAAAGTCATTCGTCTAGAGGAACCATCAGCATGATCACCGTAAACATCTTAAAAGTTTTGGGCAAAAATCACTGGGCCTTGGTGTCACCAGAGTGGAGCTTTCTGATCTTTGGCATGCTGTTTGTGTTGTTGAAAATCCTCAACAGGCGGATCGGTTTTAATCTGGTGTGGGCCTTCTGCGTTGCAATAGGATTGGCCTTGCTCTTTAGGCAGCTCTTTGGACCGCAAAAATTTGTCCTGTTTGGCGACAGTATTCACGGGTCTCACAAGACAGCGGCGTTTGAATTGGTGCTGTACACCTCTATGCTGCTGAGTCTGCCGAGCTTGAAGACAGTCGCGGCGAACGTCCAGGAAGAGGTGCGCGCGCTTTGGTTCTTTTTTTGGGGCAGCCTGTTTTTCTTGGTGATGTCGGTCAGCCTCTTAAACATCTTTTTATTCGCCGAGGCCGCCAGCCTCTTGCTCTTATGTATGGCATGGATTGGGAGAAATCGGGATACACTTTGGCGGGCGTTGATTTACAATGCCGTCTCTGACCTTCTCCTGCTCGCGGGCATGGGGCTGCTATTCTACCTCTCGACGAATCAAAACCTACCCAACGCGATCTCGGAAAACCCATTTCTCTTCGATACCCTCGCCGGCTTTTTTTCGACCAACAATGAGCCCTGGATGCTTGTGGCACTTGGGCTGACTCTTTGCGGGCTCTTTGCAAAGCTCGGCATGTTTCCGATGCACTTTGCGAGCGCCGATATTTACGAGGGCTCTCACCTCTCCACGATAGCCCTGACTATGAGCTTTAAAGTGGCTCTCGTGTGTGTGCTTTGGCACGGAATGCATGGTGGGCTCGCCGTGTTTGTCGCTGTGGGTGTCGTCGTGGCGGCAGTCGCCAGTATTACCGAACCACACACAAAACGCTTTCTGGCACACTCTGACAGCTTACAACTCGGTCTCTTGCTCTTGTGCGGCGATCTGAAATCTTTTATCGCTGGCATGCTGGCCTATGTCGTTGCCATGCAGTGTCTTCTTGGAGTATTGAGTCATTTGAACGCCGATGACGCTTTCCCTTTTAACAACCTCTATAAACGCTCGATTGGCCTGACGTGGGCGTGGATTATACCCCTCGTTCTCTTTGCCGGCATACCACCATTTCCCGGCTTTTTCCAAAAAGGGCAACTCTTAAAACCCCTGTTATTTGAGGGCCAGGCAGTCGTGTTCTGGACGCTCCTATTTGCCTTGTGGGTAGGGAGTTATGGCTACATCAAGCGCATACGGGACAGCTTTTACGACTTCCGCGGCGCACCCGATGAGCCCTCCATTGTGCTCACACGATTTTGGAAAATAACGTTTATTTGCCTTGCATCGGCCATCGTTTTCTTGCCTGTTATTTAAAGGTTTGATTAGTAGAAAACACATTTTTAGGCGCTTATACCGTTGGCGCATTGTGGCGAGCCAGTACCGGAACCGGCTCGAACAGTTCGCCGTCGACGTCATTTACAACCGGAGAAAGGGCAAACGCGTCTTTCTTTTCGCCAGCCTGCTGAATGTCCTGTCGCTGATATTTACCGGCATTGTCAAATTGCGTCTGATGCTCTATGAGAAGCGCTTTTTTCGCTCCCATCCGCTGGGTTGCACGGTTGTCGTCGTTGGAAACCTTACCGTAGGCGGAACAGGCAAGACTCCTGTTGTCGAAAAATTGGCTAAAACGCTCACCGAACGCGGGCGGAATGTCGCCATTTTGAGTCGCGGGTACAAGAGTAAGGGGGAGCCCTTTTACAAACACTTTTTACGCTGGATGTTGCACATCGACGAACCGCCACCCAAGGTCGTCAGCGACGGTAACAGCGTCCTCCTAGACTCCGAAATGGCGGGTGATGAGCCCTATATGTTAGCAAAAAACCTTCCGGGCGTCGTCGTTCTAGTCGACAAAAACCGAGTCAAGGCCGGCCGTTACGCGATTCGGCATTTCGGGACCGACACCCTTATTTTGGACGACGGTTACCAATACATGCCGCTCAAGGGGCGCCTCAACCTCCTCCTCATCGACAAGACCAACCCCTTTGGCAACGAATGCCTGCTCCCACGCGGCATTTTACGTGAGCCAATCTCACACCTCAGGCGCTCCTCCTGCATCTTTTTAACGAAGTCAAATGGCCACCGCGACCTCGCCCTGGAGGCAAAGATTCGTCGCTATAAGCCCAAGGCAGAAATCATCGAATGTTGCCACAATCCCCAATTCCTGCAAGAGGTCAACGGCGACCGACGCCTCTCGCTCAGCCGATTGAAGGGGGCACGCATTGCGGCGTTGAGTGGGATAGCGATGCCGGAGAGCTTTGAGCAATTTCTGCGTAGCTATGGGGCCGAGCTGCTCTACGTCAAGCGCTTTCTCGACCATCACCGGTTCTCCCCAGAAGAGTTTGAGGCCTTTATCCAACAGAGTCGAGTTGTGGGCGCCGACTTCGCCGTGACGACCGAAAAAGACGCCGTTCGCATTTCGCAAAAGGCCGACCTTCCCCTCTACTTTCTCCGCATGGAAATCCACATTCTCGAGGGCCAGGAAAGTTTTGAAAAAGCAATCGACCGCGTCTGCTTCGCCAAGCAAAGTTAGCGGGACTTTTTTTATTGATTTTTCCAAAGGGCGCGATAGCATGTTGGCCAACTGCTTATGAATGTACAAGAAGTAATCGAGTGTGTGGCGAAAGCCTTTGGTTTCGAACCACCTGAGGTGAATGAGAGGGGCACCGTCTTTTGCTTTGAAGAAGGCCTCGAAGTCAGGGTTTATAGCTTTAAGGGCTATATTGTGTTTTCCGGAAAGATCGGCGAGCAAATCACTCCAGATAACACGGCCTTGATTCGGCAATTGTTGCAGAGAAACTGCGACCAAACTGACCCGTTTTTTGACATTTTGAGCATCGATAAAGAGGAAAAACAGGTTTACTTGTCGAGAAACATAAAGGAGATTGACCTAAAAGTGGAAATGGTGCAGGATGTTATGCAGACGTTCTTAACCAAGCTGGACGCTTGGAATGAGGCGTTAGAAGCCATGGCACACGGATAATGCGACGGTATTTAGGCATTTTATTCTTTGTAACTTGCTTTGCAGAAGAACCTGCAAAGCCGCTGGAAGCACTCAACTTTTCGACAGAGCCGCTCATTCCCTCGATTTTAGAAAATCAAGCTGACGTTACTACGCTCGCTACGCCGATTGCTGCAACGCAAGTCGAGGCGCCCATCCCTGTTGTTGCGCCCGTCATGGTCTCTCCTCAAACGACAACGACCCTTCTGACACCCGCCCTCACTTTCCCTGCCGAAACCGCAATCGATTTTCAGCCGCCAAGCAGTTCGATTTGGTCGCAATCAAAGGTCTTCCACTTCGCCTCCAATGAGGACCTCGCCGACGTCATTCGCGACTTCTGCACGCTCGAAGACATGGATGTCGTTTTGAGTCAGAAGATCAGCGGCAAGGTCAACAAGCACTACAAGGACCTAATGCCCATCGACTTTTGGACCGAGTTAACGCAGGCCTATAGCCTCATTTGGTTCTACGACGGCACCATTTTGTACGTCTACAACGGCAGCGAGACCCAGAGTAAGGTCCTAAAACTCCCACCGGCAAAGATTGGGCCACTTATCGACATCGTCACGCACTTCAACTTCGCTAGCTCCAAGATCTCGATGAAGGCCGTCCAAGCAGCCGGCATCGTGTTTATCAGTGGGCCACCGAAGTTCATTGAGACCGTCGAATCGATCGCCGACAAGATGATTGCCGTTGTCCCCGAAGAGACCGGTAAAATGATTGTCCAGGTCTTTCCACTCAAATACGCCTGGGCTGCCGACAGCGCCTATGGCAACGTCCAAATACCGGGTGTCGCCAGCCAATTGCGCAGTCTGTTGTCGGGAAGCGGAGGCAGCAATTTTACGCTGTCGAGCTCCAACCTAGACACCTCCCATAGAGTCCAAGCCATGCAGGGTGGACTCGCCCAAAAAGAAAAGGCGCTCGAACAGGCCAACGTTCCTCAAGAGAAAAAGACCGGCATGCACGTTGATCTCTCTGGAAACATCACCATCGATCCCCGCATCAACGCACTCATTATCAAGGACTACGAGAGCAATATGCCCCTCTATCAGAACGTCATTGACATTCTCGACAAGCCCGTCCGCATGGTGGAAATCACGGCGGCCATCGTCGATATAGACAAAGACAACGGGTCTCAAATCGGAACGGACTCAACAAAAATAGAGAATTTGCGCCACTTAAATCCATTGACCATCACACCCACTTCTTCTGATACATCCAGCACGGCATCAACTATTGCAGGAAAATTCACCAGCATCGTCAACAGCGCTGATTTTACCTTTAACCTTACCGCGCTTGAAAACGACGGTGTGGCGCACGTCATGTCGAGGCCATCTGTGGCGACACTCGATAACATCGAGGCCTCAATCAACACGGGAACTACGGAATATGTGCAAGTTAAAAATAGCGATGTCAGCGATCTTTACCCGATCTCGGCACAGACTTTGTTGAGAGTCACCCCGCACATCATTGAAAATGGCATGAATCGCAAAATCAAGTTAATGCTGACCGTTCAAAATGCCGGAACTTCTGCATCCACGTTAAGCACTGGCCAGCCCAAGGTCACTGACACCTCTATCGTGACACAGGCTATCGTCGATGAGAGTCAGAGCCTCTTGCTCGGTGGGTATTTCAAAGAAGATTTCAGCGATATCGAGAGTGGCATACCCTTTTTAAGACGCATCCCAATCTTGGGCCTGCTGTTTAAAAAGACAGTCAAGTCACGTACCGTCCAAGAGCGCCTTTTTCTAATAACGCCGCGGATCATCGAGATCGCCTACGGCAACGACAAATACAAAGACTACATGACCAACGACCGCGCACACGGTGAGTCTATCCTCAAAAAAGTGGAGGCCTCGCCATTGGTCAATTTTAAAGACAATTAAAAACCTATGCAAAATGACGCCAAAACTCGTTTTTCGCTGCGCCGACTGCCTCACGTACCTCTATGTACGCTACGGCAGATCGTGCTCGCGCAAAGCCAAGTTTTGACGCCATTTTTCACAGGTTTTTTTGTGCATGAACAACTTACAAAAAGAAAGACCTTGCGAAATTGACGACGAGAACGCCGCTAGAGGCCATTTTGGAGAGGTCTGTCTAACATTATGGAAACACTAAAACAATACTTAGCAACCCTCAAAAACACATTGGGGCTCGACAAGCTGGAACTCAATGACGACAACCAGACCTATCTGCTCTTTGACGACATCATTTTAGTCCAAATCACTTACAAGGACGATGACAGCGTTGAGCTCCTGGCCAAGCTTGGCGTCGTCGATGCAGACAACGAAGCGCTCTATCAGAGGATCATGGAAGCCAATCTCTTCTGGAATGGCACCGAGGGCGCCATTTTGAGCATGGACCCAGTTAGCCAGTCTATAGAGCTCGTTCGCCGAGAACTGATGCCCGACATTCCCGATTACAAGTTTTTCGAAAAACGCATAGAAAGCTTTGTCAACGTCGCCGAGCACTGGATCAAGACCATCGCCGAGGAGTCGGGCTCCGAAGCAAACGCCGCCGTCGGCATGCAAATCTAGGTGTCGCAATTTCGCTAATTGATGTTCGAGAGTCCTTAGACCTTACTCAAAGTCACAGCCCTCTGCAGGACATTCTGAGGGAATGTGATATGGAGGCGTTTGGCGACATTGGGATTGATGAACAGGTGCTTGTTTTGTGGATTATAGATGCTGAGAGAGCTGGCTGACTCACCATTCAGAATACGTGCAGCCAGCAGACCTGCTTGTTGGCCGATATCGTATTCGTTGTGGGCGTATGCGGCCAGGGCGCCCTTTTTCACCATTTCAAGTACGGACGAAAATACGGGAATGTTGTGTTTATCGGCTACGGCAATGAGTTTGTCAAAGTGGCTGCAGACATGGTTGTCTGGGAGAATGAAGAGGACGTCCGCTTTTTTTACGAGTCGCTCGGTTGCCGCTTCAATGTCATGTGAGGACTTGAGGGGCTCGATAGCGAGTGCCAACCGCATGGCGGCGGCGTGTTTTTTAGCCTTTTCCAGGCAAATACAAGACGAGACATCGGCCTCGCTGTAGAGAATACCGATGGTTCGCACTTGTGGAATAATTTCCTTGATCAAGCGAAAGGGCTTGCGAATGGGCGGGATGTCTTGTACGCCCGTGATGTGGCCAGTGTTTTTCGCCGAAGGGACGATATGAGCCGCGACGGCATCGGTCACACTGGAAAAGACGATGGGTATGTTTTTGTTTCGAAAATGCTCTGCGATTACCTGTGTTACGGGAGTAGAAATGCTGATAATGAGGTCGGGATGTTGGGACTCGATGGCCAGCGCGAGTTGAGGAATGCGTTCTTTTTGATTGTCGGCCGAGGAGAAGAGAAAACGCGTGTTCTTTTTCGAATACCCCTTGTGCTGCAACATATCTAGAATGCCTTCGCGAGCGGCATCCATACTGTCGTAATGGCCATATTGAGTGATACAAACGGTCTTTTTAAGTGCGTTTGGCTGTGTAGCTTCCGCTCTTACAACGACACATATCAGCAAGAAAATTAACGATCTATGAAAGGATTTTGGCAGTACCATACATTATAAGACTTGAGGCTTTCGTTATCTACAATCAACAAAAAAGTAACTAATATTTGCAAAAAATCGAAAAAACCGTACGGTGTTTTTTTATGAAGCGCGAAGTTATGAAAGACGTATTGTGGCTGACCTTAGCCGGCGTATTGTTGTTTTTCAGCACCTTGTGGATTCGGCCATTGGGCAACCCCGACGAGGGCCGTTATGCAGAGATCCCAACGGAAATGCTGCAATCGGGCGATTGGGTGACGCCGCGGCTCAACGGTGTTTTGTATTTCGAAAAGCCACCGATGGTTTACTGGACTCAGGCAATCGCGATTCAGTGTTTGGGTGAAAATCATGTGGCCTATCGGTTTTCGAGCGCGTTGTTTGCGCTTTTGGGCGTTTTGGCGACCTACCTTGCGGGTCGGGCGATGTGGGGACGTCGGACAGGCCTGCTCGCGGCCGGCATTCTCGCGACGAGTGTGTTGTACTTTGGCCTCAGTCAGATTATCATTCTGGACATGGCTGTTTCGGGCGTGTTGAGTTTTGCCCTGTTGTCGTTTTGGGTAGGCAGGACGCAGACCGGAGGGCGACGTCGCTGGCTCTTTTGGCTGGCTTATGCCTGCATGGCCCTCGCGGTGCTCACGAAAGGGCTGATTGGCATGCTCATACCAGGTGCCATTCTCTTTCTCTGGTCGCTCCTTTTGAATCGCTGGAAAGAGTGGAAACAGTATTATCTCTTTTCGGGCTTTCTGATTTTCTTTGTCATCGCGCTTCCCTGGCACCTTTTGGCGACATTACGTAACCCAGGATTCGCCTGGTTTTACTTTGTCAACGAACACTTTCTGCGTTACTTGACGACCGCCCACTCGCGCGTACAGCCGTTTTGGTTCTTTTTCGTGATTGCCGCAGTCGGTTTTATTCCGTGGATTTTCTTTATGCCTCAGGCTCTAAAGAACGCCCCATCGGCCAAAAACCGCGATTCGGTGCTCTTTCTAAGCATCTGGGCGGTCTTTGTTCTGTTCTTTTTTTCGTTGTCGCAATCGAAGCTGATTCCCTACATTTTGCCGATGTTTTGCCCGCTCGCCCTGTTACTCGGTCGACAGCTGGATGCGCTCTTTGACGACCTCCGCAAGGTCCTCCTTGGGTTTTGGCTGACATCTGCCCTCTTCACGCTTCTGGCGCTCGCTGGGCAATGGGTCCTGGAGCAGATCCATCACCCCATTACGCCCGATTACCTTCCGCTCTTTCGCTTGACGCAAGGAGTGTTGCTGATTGCGGCTGTCTTCATTGGTCTTGAGAGTTATCGCGGTCTCTACAAGAGAGCCCTTGCCGGCGTCTTTGTGGGAATGGCGATGATTGGTTTGATCGGCGGCCCGCTGTTTGGCTGTTTCCAACGTCCAAGCACGCGCGCCTGTGCCGAGTTTTTAAAAACGCACCGAACGTCCGATGCCCATGTTTTCCAGTTTTACGACTATTACCAGGACTTTCCCGTTTATTTGGGCGAGATGACGGGTGTCGCCTTGCACTTTCCGGAAGAACAGAGTTATGGGTTGTCGTTGGAACCGCAGCCCAGCCGGCACTTGTCGGAAGACACCTTTTGGCCCGTCTGGAGGACACAGAAAATCTACGGCTTGATCGAAAAGGAGCGCTTTGACGCCTTTGCCGAACGCTCACAAGCAAAAAAACTCTTTGAAGATGAAAACTTTGTCGTCTTTTCCAATGATTGACAAAGCATACTTCCTTCTCTAAATCTGTTAGACATATGAAAAAGTTTATTAAAATCATTTCTGTTTTATTGGTCATCTTGGGCCTTGCGATTGCCGTGATTTCGACGAGCGCTTTTCAGACCTTTGCCGCGCGCACATGGCTGAAGCGGACGGCGTTTAATGGGACTGTTGAACGCGTACACGTCGGCCTGTCGACGGTTGAGATTCGCGGGCTCTCCTTGCAAGTGGAGGGCTGCCGCATCTCCTTGGACACCCTCGAGGGCCGTTGGAGCGCATTGCGGTTGTTACTGGACGAGGTGGTCTACTTTGACTCCCTCAGCGTCAAAGACCTCCATGTCGACACCAGACAGGCCGCTTTTTTCAAGCCTCACCTGAGTGCTTGGACGCCGCGGCCCTCGGTCTCGATGGCCGGTTATTCACTGCCGAGCTCCTTTGACGGCATTTTATCGCACCTCGAAAAGACCTTTCCCATTCAAATTCGCACGGCTCAAGGCAATGCGACTGTCCTTCTGCCCGATGATCACGAGGTCATCTTTGACTTGGCTGTAGAGGATCATGCCGCGGAGTTGCGCATCGATGGCCTCCTCAATGGCAATGTCACCTACAAAGGAACTGCTGATCGCCCTGTAAGCGCTGCACACTTTCAATCCAACATACAGCTATCGAGAGATGCCGCCGGTGTTCCTCAAAAACTGCAGACCGAGACACTCCTAGACATCGATGGTCCACAGATACCTCAAGGAGCTGGTCAACTGCAATTGACAGCTCAGATCACCAAAAATGCCGCCAACGAGGCCTTTTCGCTTCAACTCGAGTCTCGCCGAAACAGTGAATCGATGCATTTAGCGAGTATCCAAGGCGTCTTCGATGCCACCACACAGCAAATCTCAGCCGACGGCGTCTTCGACATCGACCGCCACGAATTGCAGGATTTCTTCTTTGGTATGCCTGTTCCGGACTTCAGTTTTCGCGGCAACGCTTCTGTCGTATGGTCGCTGGCTGACAAACACCTGACGTTCCAGGTTCCCTTTTCTCTGAAAATGGCCGATATCAGCTGCTTTGATGCAAAATACAAGAGTCTGGGCGCGGTTTCCATTAAGGGCTCCATTAAGGGCTCACTGGACAAAGGCCACTTGCTCGAATGGAACGACGGCACTCTTAACATCGGCATACGGGGCTCCGAAGAGCAGGTTGCCATGATAGTCCAACAGCCCATTCACATCGACCTCGCCAAAGAGCCCTTTCTCATCGAAAAAGCGAGCGGCGACCTTCTCCACATCCGCGTTAAAAAGCTCGATCTCAACACCATCAATCCCTGGTTGCCAGACGCTTTCTCAATCCAACAGGGCACTCTCTCCTTTAACGCCGTTGTGCGTCAAGACCCCAACCTGCTCTGCGCAGTCGAGTTCGTTGAACCGATTTCCTTGGAGTCTGTCAATATTATGGAACGCGGCCAGCCCTTCCTCTCCAACATTCAAGGCACTCTCGGGCTGAAGTTAGAATGCAAGCAGGATCGCATCGACTACACCTACCATTTTGAGAGCGCCAATAAGAGCTCCCTCCTGCTCGATCAAGAACGCTTCTTGATCACCGATAAGGGCCATGGTTACCTCGCGCTTAAAGACGGTCAGCTGAATCGCGTGATGGCCAAGGGCCAGGCCAGGCTCTTCTTGAAGGCCATCGGAGAACACCCGGTTGTCCAAAACAAGACGGGGCTGACATTGCCCGACGTCAATGGCCAGATCGACTACGAATGCGACTTTCTTCCGCCCTCCACCCTCGTTTGCCAAAAGCTCGATGTCGAATTGCAAACACAGAAAACATCCGTCTTGTCAATCCAAGCCCTCCATCCTCTCATCTTCAATTTCCAAGAGATCAATGTCGATAACTGGTATGAAAAGTTTAGTGGCGACTTAATCCATGTAAAAGTCAATCAATTCCCGCTGTCGCTCCTCTCCGGCCTAGTTTCACAAAAAATGGAAGGGACGCTCGATAAGGGCCAATGGACGCTCTCCAGCGACAAAAAAGCCCTCATGTTGAACGGCGAACAGCCACTCGCCATTCGCGGATTGGCCTGGAAAGACCTCGTGAAGGACGCCAATATCAACTGCCTCAGTAAGATCGCCATCAACGCTGATAAGCTTTCTTTCGACATCGACCCGTTTGAGTTTTTTGATGAAAAGGGTGCCACGTTTTCTCTCGACACCGACGGCACTGTCGACCTCAAAACACATCGACCACAGGGCAACATCGACCTGAAGGTAAACGCCTTGGGCGCCTTTCTCAGAAATTTCCCCTGGATTCAGACAACGCTCGATGGCTCATTTCAACTGACGGGCGCCGTCAACAAGAACGCCTTTGAGTTCAAGACTGCCGCGCACTTTTTGGACAACAAAGAAGCTAAGATGATCGCCATTGAGGCCCAGGGCGATGGCCATTACAGCGACAAGGAGGTCTCCCTGCGCATGCCGGTCAAAATGAACTCGTGGAACGGCGACAGCGATCTACTCCTTAAGGCCGAAGTCAGCCTCGAAGACTCCCGCCGCTGCTTCGACATCGACATCGATAGCCAACGCCTGTCCGTCGACGAAGCCGTCTTGCTCGCCGCCATTCCCTTCGCGCTTCCCAAAACAACACCCGCAACCGACGAACTGATGCCGCCACAAACGAGCACGCCTGTCGCCGGTCAGCCGCAAACCAAGGCGCCAAACGCATTCTGGAGCCAGTGGAAGGGTAAGCTTTCCGCCGATATCGGCCGACTGATCTATAAAGGCATGCCCGTGTTGACAGCATTTAAGGCAAAACTCGACGTCGATGCCGATACCCTTACGCTCAAGCCCCTCCAGGGCACTTTCTTGGAGGCGCCTTTTGCCGTCGAGGCCTCCTTCGGCTTTAAACAGAGCGATCTCCCCTACACCTTCCACGGTGAAATGGTCTGGAATGACATCCGCATGGACTCCGTCTATAAACACTTCCTGGCCTCCAGCCCGATCTTTACCGGATCGGTCACCTGCATCGCCAACGTCTCGTCAAGCGGCATCGACCTCAATGACCTCTCCAATAACGCCCATGGCAACTTCAAGTTGACCGCCAAAAGTGGCAAAATAACCCCTCTCGTCAATATGAACGCCGGCCAGCAGATCGGCATCGGCCTCCTCTCGACCGCCGGTAGTATCTTGGGCAACGTCTTTAAGCCATTGGGCGGATTAGGCGACGTCGTCAGCTATTTTAAGGAAATCCCCTACGATAATATCAGACTCGATCTCAACCGCGACCCCGGTAGCGACCTCGTGCTCAAAAACATCACTCTCGAAGGGCCCGAACTCTACCTCCAAGGCACGGGAAAAGTCGTCCACCAGCCCAAGGTTCCCCTCCTCGACCAGCCACTACACGTCGACGCCCGCCTCGATGCCAAGGGCGAAGGTGCTAAAGTCTTCAGCGGCCTCGGCATTCTCGAATCTGCTAAAAATCGCTACGATTATTATATAGGCCCCAAGTTCACCTTGACCGGTACCATCAATAACCCCGATTACTCCAGCCTCCTCTCCGTCTTCAAAAACGGTAATAAACCTGACTTCCTTAACCCCAACAAAAAAGGCCTCCTCGACGACGCCACCGGCACCCCAGAAAAAGCCCTTAAGAAGACAGTTGAGGGCATTATGAACTTATTCAAGTAAAAAAAGACCTATGCAAAATGCCGTGAAAGCTCGTTTCGCGCTCCGCCGACTGGCCACGGGGAAAAACTTTTTTAAAAAAAAGTCTCTCCCCGACCCCCTCTTCAAAAAACTTTTAAAGCGAAACGCAAAAATGCATGCATTTTTATATTTCGCATAAGTGTTTTTGGGAAAGGTACGGAAAACCCTTTTTATATTATAAAAAGGGTTTTCCGTCTAAATTAAGATAATGACTCTCTAAATTTAAAAAGAATGGATAAATCAAGACCGATTCAAAATGGGCCTATAGCAAGGCCCGAGGAGCGAGGGCGACAGGAGCGTACGTTGGTACGTGACTTAGCCCGAACGACGAGAACGCCGCTAGAGGACATTTTGGATCGGTCTATACAGGAACTTACAATAGATACATTGACCAACCTAGGCCTGGGCTTAGGGAGAGTAGAGGGTTTGGTGGTGATGGTTCCGTTTTGCCTGCCTGGGGAGAGAGTGAGGGCGAAGATTTACCGAGAGCACAAGAACTACTCGGAGGGGGACCTCGAGGAGGTGTTGGAGGGGTCACCTGAGCGAGTTGAGCCGCGTTGTCCGTTGTTTGGGGCATGTGGGGGCTGTCAATACCAGCATTTGGCGTACGAGGGGCAATTGGTGTGGAAGCGTCAGCAGATAAAGGAGTTGTTTGAGCGCATTGGTAAGGTGGCGAACGCGGATGTACAGCCAGTTTGGCCGTCTCCGATGCAATACGGGTATCGGTCGAAATTGACGCCGCATTTTCAGAAGCCGAAGTCTGAGGCACCTGTGATTGGTTTTCTGGCGTATGGGCGGAGGTCGCGATTGGTGGATGTCGAGCGATGCCCGATTGCGCTGGACGGCATCAATGAGGCTTTACCGGGATTGCGGCAGTCGGTCTTTGATTCTGTGGGGCGCTACAAGCGTGGGGCGACGTTGTTGTTGCGTGCGAGCGAAAGTGGCGTGACGACGGACCCCAAGGCGGCCTGTACACAGTCTATAGGGAAGTGGCGTTTTCAATTTACGGCCGGTGAGTTTTTCCAAAACAACCCTTATATTTTGCCAGAAATGGTGGATTTTGTGTTGTCGGAGGCGCATGGCAATGACACGCGTTATTTAGTGGACACGTATTGCGGTGTGGGTGTCTTTGGATTGTGCGGCAGTGAACGTTTTGAGGCGGCTGTGTGCATCGAAGTCAACCCAGATGCCATTGAGTGGGCAAAAGTCAATGCGGCTGACAACGGTATTGGCAACGTTACCTTTGTGACGGGCTCCGCGGAACACATTTTTGAAAACATCCGCTTTCCCTCAAACGAGACGGCTGTTATCTTAGACCCTCCGCGCAAGGGCTGCGACGCGGCCTTTCTCGATCAGCTCCTGCACTTTGCGCCTCAAAGAATCGTCTACGTCTCCTGCGCGCCCGATACCCAGGCCCGCGACTTGCAGACCCTCTTAACCGCCTACACGCTCGTCAAGATCCAGCCATTCGACCTCTTCCCTCAGACCCGACATATTGAGAATGTCATTACACTCGTCCGGCGCATGGATTGGGAGTAAAACGCGCCTCAAGCTTTGTAATCGGCGTTGGTGCCACCTGAGGGATCTTTGGAATGGTTGGCGTACGTTTTGGAGAGTCCACGAATTTTGCCCTGTGCTTTTTGCAACTTGCTCAGGTCGTGGGACAAGGACTGCAGAACGGCCTTGGCGAGGGCGGCATTTTGCTTTTCTTGCGTCAACACGGTAGTCATTTCTTGGCGGAGATCAGGGTGCTCGTTGATGTCAAAATTTTGGTCTCGAATTTCGCTCAGTCGCTTTAAAATGGCGTCTTTTTTGAGCAATAACGATTGCGTTAGATTCGTCGTTTGATTTTCCAGAGAGAGGTTCTCTTCGTGGGTCAACAACTTGAGATCTTTGAGCAGCCGCCTGAAATCTTCTTCTAAACTCATGAACAGAAAAAAGGTAATACTTCCACTCTTTTTTTGCAATACAAAAGAAGACCCCAATCGATGCAAAAGTTCACCTTGATGATTGCCAGAGAAAGACAGATGCAAAATGGTGTCAAAATATGGCTTTGCGCGAGTACGATCTGCCGTAGCGTACATAAACGCACGTGAGGCAGGCGGCGGAACGCAAAACGCATTTTGGCGCCATTTTGCATCTGTCTTAGAGGTCTTGACGGTTGACAAGAGCAATGGCTTGATGTAGAGTAACGGACATGGCGCAAGCGAAATTACTTCATGCTTATTGGGAAGATGTGGGACGGGGTGTGGTTTTATTGGGGGCCGATTGGAAAAATCAACGCAAGCCGCCGCTCTTTGTCGGAGGGACACGTTTGACGCACTTAGAGGCCTTAGGGCCCGTGGCGTATGGGCGCCTGTCGGGGTATTTTTTTAAAAAAAACGAGGTTGTTTTTGTTGCTTTTGAGGAGGACTACCCGCAGTGGGACTTTGATAAGCAATGTTATTTTGTGGCTGGGGCGTTCAATCGCTGGGCAGTGGATGATGCTTGGAGTCTGCAGCTGTCGACGTTGGATGGCAAGCGTTGTCTCATGTTGAGCGTGCCGCAAAAGCTCTGTTTGAGTGTGCAGCCGAGCTTGTTTAAGTTTGTTTCTGGCGTGGGTGCTTGGTTCGAGCCTCCCCAATTTGCCCCCAATCGTTGTTTAGATGCCGGTGGAAATTGGAACTTTGAGCTCAGCAACGTTCGGACGGGACGCTCCATGTTTCGATTCGAGACGGAGCTGAAAAGTTGGCATGAGCGGCTCTATTGGAAAACACCGACGGTCACGGAGTCGATTGCAATAGATTACAAAAACCTGCTATTGAAGCATGTGTCGTCGAGGCGCTTGGGGGCAGTTGTCGAGGGCAACCGGACGACGTTTTCGCTCTTTGCTCCGCGGGCCAATCGAGTCACGGTAACGTTTTTTAAAAATGGCGAGCAGCGGGCTTTGACGCTCGATAAGGGCGTTGATGGCGTTTGGTCGGCCGTTTTTGGCGAAAACCTCGCCGGGTACTTTTACTTTTATTCGGTGAAAGGCGACAACATCGATGCCTTTTGCGCTTTTGACGAGAAGCGGGCACTGCTCGATCCTTACGCACTGGCCGTCAACGAGGGTTACGGCGTCATCATGGAAACGCCCAAATGCGAGTTTGCCAAGTTCACGCCGCCCGCATGGCACGACCTGATTCTACTCGAGGGCCATGTTCGCGACCTCGTTGCCCACGCGCCTATTGCGCTCTCCGAGGAAGAGCAGAAGGGGTTTGCGGGCTTGAAAAAGTGGGTCGATGCCAAGGGGTCGTATTTGCGCGAATTGGGCATCAACGCGGTTGAATTGCTGCCATTGCACGAGTGCGGAAGCCATGGAGAGTACGCTTGGGGCTACATGCCGATCAGCTACTTTGCTCCGTCTGGCGATTACGCGCAAAGCCCAAATGCTGCGATTCGCGAATGCCAGGAATTGGTTGAATGTTTTCACAAAAACAACTTGGCGGTGATCCTCGATGTCGTCTACAATCACGTCGGCGACCCCAACAGCCTGTTGCCTATCGATAAGCTCTATTACTTCGAATGCAACGAAAAGGGCGACCTCATGAATCACTCGGGTTGCGGCAACGATTTCCGTTGTTCAGCTCCCATGGCGAAACGGCTGATTCTCGATAGCCTCAAATATTGGGTGGAAACCTTTAATGTCGACGGCTTTCGCTTTGACTTGGCTGAACTCATTGGAATGGACGTCCTCAAAGAGATCGAGCGCGAACTCAAGTCAATCAAGCCAGACATCATCTTGATTGCAGAGCCCTGGAGCTTTCGCGGACATATTGCCCACGCGCTCAAGGAGACCGGGTTTGCTTTTTGGAATGACGGCTATCGCAACTTTTTGGCGCAATACGTCTGTGGTGAAGGCAATCTCGAGGGCATTCAGTATTACCTGGACGGCTCCCTGTCCTACCTCACGCGATTTCCCGCCCAAACTGTCAATTACACGGAGTCCCACGATGACCTCTGCTGGCTAGACAAAATTACGGAAAACACCCACCACAACGGCACCTTTCCAACAGAGCATGACCGCCGCCGCACGCACCTCATGTGTGCGCTGCTAATGAGCTCCCTTGGAATTCCGATGCTTGCCGCTGGCCAAGACTTTCTGCGATCCAAGTCGGGCAACAACAACACTTACCAACGTGGAGACCTCAACGCGCTGCCCTATTGGCGCCAAACCGTCTATTCGGGCACCTATGACTATTTCCGCCATTGGATCGCCTTCCGGAAAAGTCACGCGGGGCGCCTCTTTCGCCTCGATAACCGCCACAGCGAACATTACCTGCGCTTTTTCAACGTTCCTGGCTCCTCTTCGATAGCGGCCCTCTACAATGCAGACTTTTCGGCCGGCAACGACCAGCTGCTCCTCGTCGTCAATCCGCATAAATGGCCGGTCCGTTTCACGCTCGACCTGAACGCGCAGGACTTTGTACAGATCGCCGACACGGAACGCTTTTGTCTCGATGGCGTGTCTTCAGCGACTTTACCATGGACTCAGGGGAATTTGGACCTACAACCACTGTGTTGTGCGCTCTATCGAAAGATTGGATGATTTACATCTGAAAAGAAGTGAGGGGTTCAAACAGGGAGTATGCGATGGCGCCGACGAGGAGAGCGAGGAGGGTGATGGACAGGGGAGGCAAGAGCGTGAGGAGGTTGTTGAGGTGGGATTCGGCTGATTGTTCTTGTTGATCGAAGAGCGCACCGAGGGCCGATGGCAACTGCTCACTCTTTTCTCCCGTGGAAAGGAGAAGGAGTGCTGTGGGAGGGAAGAAGGGCACGGATTGCAGGGATTGGGATAGAGGAACGCCTTCTTTGAGCCTCGCAAGGGCAACTTGGAATGGATCATTGATGGCTTTTGGAAAAATTTCGCAGCTCCATTGGACGCTCTGGATGAAGGGCGAGCCGGCCTCTAGAAAGGTTTTGAGAAAGTAGGCCCACTGGGCGATGGCGGCGCTGGCGAGCAGGTTGCGGATCAGCGGAATGCGTGTGGCGCAGCGAAAGAGGCCGTCAACGGCTTTTGAGTGAAAACGTGGGGAGAACGCGGCTACGATTCGGGCGATGGCAGCCGTCGCAAAGAACGCCAATAGCGCGACAAAGAGCGTTTGTGGCAGAGCGCTGGTGTGTTCGGACAGTGCGCTCATTTGGGGCAGTATGTACTGGTTGAGGAAAAAGAGGACGGCTGTCGCGGCCACCAAAACAAATGCCGGGTAGACAAGTGCTGTTTGCGCGCGTTGAAGAAATCGGCGTTTGCGCTGTTCGAGCGTTGCAATGCGTTGCAGACAAAGGGGGAGATGGCCGCTCTGCTCGCCGACTGTGATGAGCTGCAGGGTCGCTTTTTGAGAGAATCCGGAGAGGGCGAGGGCACTGGCAAAGCTCTCACCGCGCTCAACGTGGCTTTTGACAGCCCCTATCCAACGTTGCGCGGATCCCCGTGTCTGCCGAAAGAGAGCCTCGAGCGCCGGCCCAATGGCGACACGGCTGTTGAGCAACAAGCTTAAGGAATCAAAGAGGAGGGTGGTGTCGTGTGGTTTGGGTTTCATATTAAAGACCGTTGCAAAATGCCCGCGGCGTTCTCGTCGTTCGGGCCTTGCTATAGGCGCATTTTTCAACGGTCTTTCCTTTCGTAAGTTGTCATAATGTACAAAAACGAGCTTTCATGGCCTTTTGCATAGGTTATAAGTTATTCCATATTTGAGATTATACCGCGAGCAATGTACGCTGTTGACGCCAGCAAGGTCCATCAAGGCCTGCATGAGGGCGATGGATGTGGGCAAGACGTCGGCGCGGTTTTTGGGGATTATTGGGAGTTTGTAGCGCTCCGAGAGAGGTAGGGTGGCGATTTTTGAAAAGGCGAGGGCCAGGCTGGCGTCTGTGAGTGTGTTGGTAGGCAAAGAGGCGTCTTGAGATTGTAGCCAATTGAGGAGAATGTACGCCGACCCGCTCAGAAAGACGAGTGGCCCTTTGTAGGGCGGTAGGGTCGATTTTAACAAGGCGCGTATTTCGCCAAAAGCATTCCTTGGCAGTGGATCTTGTATGTTTGGATGAAAACGTCGTGCCAGGCGAATGACGCCTAGGGGAAAGCTCTCGGCGCTCAAAGGTCGTTGGTCGAATTCGATGCGCTCGAGACTGCCGCCGCCGATATCAAACGCGACACAGTGGCCACCGATGTCCGGATCGCACAACAGGCCAGCACCTATCGCATCCGCCTCTTCTTGGCCCGAGAGAACGCGCAAAGGGACTCCGGTCGCTCTTTCGAAGGCCTTGACAAAGTCAGCCTGATTGCTGGCATCGCGGACGGCGCTCGTGGCAACGGCGACAATCTGTTTCGCCCCGCAGGCCCTGGCTTCATCGATCAAGCTGACAATTGCCTCAAAGACTTCAGTAAACTTTTCTGTTGGAATGCAGCCCTCTTCTACCCCGAGGCGGACCTCGCGAGTCGATTCTCGAAGGACCTTTATTTTTCCATTCCATTCGGCGACGAGGCATTTAAGTGTCCCGCTACCGACATCGATCACGGCATTTATCATAGGCCTCGACTATCTGTAAAACCAACGGCCTTTGCAAAGATTTTTTTAAAAAAACACTCGACTTTCCGGAGTGGGCGAAAGATAATGCTTGCTGAGGTTTTATGCAGATACCGAATCAAGACATCCTCGATTTACTTTTTGAAATTCCTCTGTTCGCAGATTTAACCCTCGACCAGCTGAAGTTTGTCGCACGTTATTGGCACCTCAAAAAGGTCGATAAAGGTCAATATTTGTTTAGGGAAAACGACATCGCCGATTGCCTCTTTTATGTCTTAGACGGCACATTGAAAGTCGAAAAGAACATCGGAAACCACATCATCGACGTCGCCAACATCACCAAGGGCCAGTTTTTGGGCGAAATTGCCATCATCCAGGAATCGCGGCGTTCGGCCAGCGTCATCGCAACGGAGGACACCGAATTGCTCGTCATCGACTCCAGACGCTTCGATGACCTCATTTCTAGCAACCTCGAGATCGGCATTATTCTGCTGAAGGGCATAGCCAGACTGATCAGCGAACGTCTCCGCAGCACCACCAACGACTTTGCAACCGTCAAACACTCAGGTTAAATTTATGCCCAAACGATTGTGAGGGCGACAGGAGCGTACAAACGGTACGTGACTTAGCCCGATCGACGAGAACGCCGCAGACATTCCGTATCATTCCCAGTAAA
>MIDP01000006.1:0-296 GCA_001831095.1 Verrucomicrobia bacterium GWF2_51_19
CTGTGAGGTCATACAACATTACGCTTTCGAGATTTGTGCACTTATTTAAGCCCGTCAGCGTTTCGAGTGATTCGCAGTTCGATACCTTCAGCGTTTTGAGTTTGTCTGATTGCGGTAGCTCGAGTTCGGTTAGCTTGCGGAGTTTATACAACGTTACGCTTTCGAGATTTGTGCAGTTTTCTAAGCCCGTCAGCGTTTCGAGTGATTCGCAGTTCGATACCTTCAGCGTTTTGAGTTTGTCTGTTTGCGGTAGATCGAGGGCGGTGAGGGCTGTGAGGTCATACAACATTACGCTT
>MIDP01000006.1:325-8091 GCA_001831095.1 Verrucomicrobia bacterium GWF2_51_19
ATTACGCTTTCGAGATTTGTGCACTTATTTAAGCCCGTCAGCGTTTCGAGTGATTCGCAGTTCGATACCGTCAGCGTTTTGAGGTTTTCTAATTTCGATAGATCGAGCGTGGTGAGGGCTGTGAGGTCATACAACATTACGCTTTCGAGATTTGTGCACTTATTTAAGCCCTGCAGCGTTGCGAGGGAGGCGCAGCTCCATACATCCAGCGTTTTGAGGTTTTCTAATTTCGATAGATCGAGCGTGGTGATGTCAGAGTTCTTATCGATAAACAACGTTTCAACGTTTTGAAACTTTTCAAATCCAGGGCCTACAAAGCACTTGATTTGCGCACGGTGCGTTTCATCGAGCGTATTCGCGAGGTCTTTGAAAACATCGAATTTATTGTTTTTAAGATAATTACGAACGCCACCATCGTTCCACTGTATAGTGTTAATCAAAGCAACGATATTGTCTTGGTGTTTGGATATACCGTCTTGGTCTTTGGATATACCGTCTTGGTCTTTTACTTCTAAACAGCGGGTGAGCATATCGATTTTAGAGATATTATCCGAGGCATCATTTTGGTAAACGTAGTAATATCCGTCTTTGGGTTTGAGGTCCTTGGATAGCAAGTGTGCGGACTGTTCAATGCCTGTGAGTGGGACATCGGTGTCTAGCTGCAAAACACTTGTTTCTGGTATAAAATTTTCTCCGGCTTTTATGGAAGCGTGGCCAGAACTTACATTCAGTGAAAAATCAAAAGTCTTACTTTTCTCCGATAAATCTTGTGTGGTGACGGTAATTTTTAGGTTGCCAATATCTGGATTTTCGGAATCTAGGTTCGCTCTGACTTCAATTTTCTTACCTGGACAACACAGCTGAAAGAGCTTTTGAAATGACTTTGCTGGTTGTTTTTCGTCAAAGGGCTCTGATGGTTGTTTTTCGTCAAAGGGCTCTGATGGTTTAATGAGCGCTGCCATGGCGTTATAGATGCTTTGGAAGCCTGGCTTAATGTTGTTTCCATCATTTTGATAGACAACGCCGTCAATGAATGAAACAACTTTATTCCAATCGGTTCGCAGAGGGGTCGAGCCGTCATTGGACAAGTTTGGATTACTTTGCGGACCTTCAAAAAAGGCCTTGAGGCGCTTGGTGCGTTCATTGTCGCCATTAACGGCAGAGAGGTTGAATTCGCCAGTCTTGTTGTCAAAAAACAAGATATTGAAGATGTGTCGGATGGAGACCTCAACGCAGTCGGCAAAGGTGCCCGTCAATTCTTTTCCATCTTTGTCACAGAGATGCGTGAGGCCATTGGTAATGGGATTCGTGACGTAAGAAGTTGGAGGCTTGTTGTAGAGCTCTTTGTAGTAATCTAGCACGTCTGTGGCGACCTTTCCTGGAACTTCGTCTTCTTTAAGGAGAAGGCTGGAATCGAGGGCCAAGAGGAACTTTTGGGCGCCCTGGGCGGTGGAATTGCGGTCGTAAACAAAAGCCAACAAGGTCTGGATAGCGATGTATTTTTCTTGAGATTCCATTCCTTTCAGAGCCATCAGATTTTCCGAAAAATCATTGATTTCTGGGCTATTGAGGGCCTGGGTGCATTGTTTTATGTTTTCGCTGAACAGTTTTGCTTGCTCCTTAACTTTGTTGAGCTTTTCTGTGGGCTCGAGAAGCGATGACAGTGTCTTATCCAGTTTTTCTTGTAATTGTTTGGTGCTCTTGCCTTCTTCTTTGAACTTTTTGATTAGGCCTTCTGTGCCCTTTTTGTTCTTATTGAGATTGTTTATTGTTTGTTGGATATGTTTTTGAGACGACTTCAGTTTTGTGAGTTTTTCATTTAAATCGTTCTGTTCGGTTTCAATTTTCTTGATTAGGTCCAACTCCAGCGAATCGCTTTTGCCCGAGAGGTAGTTGAGGCAATGGGCGGCATCTTGAATCGAGAAATGGTAGGCGAGGCGTCCATAGTTGTTGACTCGGTTTGAGAGACCACCTCCTGTAGATGGCCACAATGCCTCCACGACCTTCGCAAGTGGCGTGTCCTTTGGCCCATAGAAACGCAGTGACGACAACATGCCGGAATTGAGCATCAAAGCGCCGTAAGTGGTGTCGACTCTCGGATCGTTGACGGCGTTGTGGATGTCTTTGCATTGCTCGATTCCAGGTCGGCGGACCTTTTCGGTCGAGGAAGATTGTGTCTCCGTTGACTCGGTCTCTGTGTCCTCTTGTGTCAGCGATTGCGGCCTTTCCGGCACCTCGACTGCCCGTTCATCGAGCTTTTTTTGGAGGCTAGTGTCGCTCAATGATCGCGTTATCCCCTGGAGGCTATTGAACTCGTCCTTGCCTGGTTGGCCAATGGGAGGGTTTGGTGGAGTGTTGTTGTTTGTGTCAGGAGGAGTAACGTTTGGAAGAATATTCATGATGTGTTCAACAAGAGGTGATGTTCAATAATATATGATCTTCATCATAATAAATACATTTGCCAATATTTACAAGCTCAAAAGCGGCCCAAACGTCTTCAGCCCCAGCTTCCACGCCTTTAGGTAGAAGGAGGAGAGGGCTTGGACGCTCGGGAGGGAAAAGCATGGAAGGCTGACTTGGGATTGATCGAGCCATTTTTGACGTTGGGCAGCCGCTTGGAGGTAGAGGTTGGGGTCGAGTTCGTTGGCGGTGCGGTACTTCTTTTTAAGATCGGCTGGAAGCGTTTCGACATGCGTGAGGTTGCCGTCAAAGTAAAAGATCTGTTCGAGCGTCTTGACGTCGGCGAGGTTGACACGTTGGAGTTCGTTGAAGAGTAGGGGATGGAGGTAGCGCAGCGTGCCGTCTTCAGTAATCAAGCTAACGAGGTTGGACAAGGTGGGCGCTGGGCCATCGGTCAGGCCGCAAATTTTGGCAGTGTTTTCATCTGATCCGAGGGCGACGAGGTGACTGTTGCGGAGTCCGTTGGCGAGAATCTTGTTGCGAAGAGCGTTCCAATCGAGGCGTGCGTGCCGCGGAACGTCGATTTTCGTTTTGCGTTCTCTTTCGAGCGTATCGAGCGTATCGAGCGGCATTTGGCCCTGTTCCCATAGAGATCCGCCGTAAGATGGGTAACTGCTGCGCTCTTGAGAAAGCGTCTGGCTGGACTCGAGGGCGAAGTATTCGAGGCTTTCGGCGAGCTCGTCGTGAAATTCGATGCCGTCGTAGCTGTCGTAAGCAAGGTTTTTGAGGTACAGTGCTTCTTGTAACCCCATAACGCCGATGGAGACCGCTCGATGTCGTTTGGCGGCCATACGGGCGCTCTCCGACGGGTATGTGTGAATGTCGATAGCGTTGTCGAGGGCACGGACGAGCCAGTAGAGGCTCTCCTTTAGCTTGGCCATTTCGAGGTTGCCGTTTTTGTTGATGTGCGCGGGAAGCAGGACAAATCCGCTGAAAACTGGCGCCGTCTCGTCTTCACCCGAATTTAGGGTAACGTCGCCCAGAGCGTCGGAGGCGTGAATGCAACCCGTGTGTTTTTGGGTATTGCGGAGGTTGCAGGCGTCCTTGAAGGCGATGCGGCTGAAGTTTTTCTCAATTTGAGCGTTGAGAATCGTTTGCCAAAGCGATTTGGCTGGGACTTTGTGGCCAAAGATTTCGCCCTCTTCCGCCCGATTTTCGTATTCGCAGTATTTGGCCTCAAAGACGCTGCCAAAACACTTGTGGAGTCCGGGAACTTCGTTGGAGCGAAAGAGCGTCCAGTCTTCTTCTTTCTGCAGGCGTTGGAAAAAGAGGTCAGGTATCCATTGAGCGCAGGTGAGGGCGGGCTCGACGTGACTTTTTTTATTAAAGTCTTGGAGCGATAGGATGTCGTTGTGCCAGATCTCCACATAGGCGCAACCTTTGCCAGGGCCCTTAAACCCGCGATTGAGGGCTTCGAGCTGACCGCTGTGGAGCTTTAAGAATGGGAGAATACCCTCGCTGCAGCCATGCATATTGTCGTGGATCTCGCAACCCTTGCCGCGGACAGCCGTCCAAGCGCCTCCGATGCTGTTGGCCTTTTTTGAGAGAAAGGCGTTTTCGGCAATTCCGCGGTGCATGATGCTCTCCAGTGAATCGCTGACTTTGTAAACGTAGGCGTTGGCGAGGGCGGCCTTGTCGGTGCCCGCCGAGATGAGAATGGGCGACCCAAAGCAGATACGGCGGCTCTTGAGTAGGCTGTAGAGCTGGATGGCTTTGACTTCGCGATCGTGACTCTCGTTGAGGCAGAGGCCCATGGCGACGCGCATCCAAAAGATCTGCGGCGTTTCGAGGACCTTGTTAACAGACGTTTTTAAATGTCCCTTTAGGAGAGTGGCGAGGGCGACGCTGTCAATGTCGAGGTCAGCAGAGACGTCGATGGCCTCTGTCAGCCGATCTAGGTTAAACTCCTGTAGACGCTTGTCGAGCTGGTGATTTTGAATGCCGTGGCGAATGTAATCGCGGAAATATTTCTGATGAAAGGCCTTGAGACGGTCGGTGCCTTCGTCGACGATGTTCCAGCCAAGGACATCTTCGTAGAGGTAGGACAGCTGCATGCGCGCGGCGAAAAACGAGAAATGGCTGTTGAGTGTAGCCAGCTGCGTCGCGTTTTTGAGAATCTGTTTGCGGAGGTCGTGGGCTGTTGTTTCAGAGGGAATTCGCGAGCGTACCTCGTTCTCGATTTCGCCATCGCTGAGGTTGAGCGGCAGGCCGATCTTTGAAAACAAAATGCGTTTGCGGAGGTCGACACCGTTCCAGAAAAAAGATTGCCCGTCATCGCATTTGACAAACACAATGGCATCTTGGCGCTTGTCTTCGGCGGCGGAACGCTGGGCAGCCTCTTCCCTTATCTTCTTGCGCGCCGACCGATAGAGAATGTAGGCCTCGGCAACTTTGAAATAGCCCCTCCGCATGAGCGCCTCTTGCACGCAGTCCTGGACGTCCTCAATGTTTACAAAGCTCAACCCCGCTGTCTGTATGCGCTCTGAGACCTCCCTTGAGATCTCCTTGGCGTAACTTGAATCCATGTTTTGCGACAGAAAGGCCTTGCGAACGGCGATTTCGATCTTTTGCTCGTTCCAAGGAACCACCTGCCCGTTGCGACGAATGAGCTGTAATGCGTCATCGTTGAGCCCCGCCATGAGTGTCGATAGCGACTCATGGGCGCGTTGAATGCTCGTTGTAACCTTATCCGCTGCAATCGTTTTTTCTGTGTACATGGTAAATTCTCCTGCAAGATTTAATGATTTTTTTAAGAAAAAAGCAAAGAGAAAGTATTGACGAACGGGAAAACTTTTGCACTAATTGCAGCGGATTTATCGATGGCGAGGTAGCTCAGTCGGTAGAGCAGAGGACTGAAAATCCTTGTGTCGGCGGTTCGATTCCGCCCCTCGCCACCATGCACACTTTTATAGGTCTTCCATATTTTGGTGAAATCTATCAAACAGCATCTCTCTTTGCTGCCAATCTTTGTGTTTTTGGTTATCTTTCTGGGTAGCGGGATCTATTTTTCCCTCAAAGGAGTGGATTATGCCTTCTATCAGGTGTCGCCATCTATCGCGATTTTGCCAGCGCTCCTTTTGGGCATTATGGTCAATGAGGGCAGCCTCGAGAGTCGCTTGACGGCCATGATCGACGGTATGCGCGACAAGGACATCATGACGATGTGCCTGATCTTCTTGCTCGCAGGAGCCTTTGGCTGTGTCACTGAGTCCGTTGGTTGCGTCCATGACAGCGTGCAATTTGCCCTCGATTACCTGCCGGATTACGCCCTTTTGCCTGGAATTTTCCTGATTGCCGCATTCATTTCAACAGCTATAGGAACGTCGATGGGCGTCGTGGCAGCCATCACGCCCGTTGCCGTCGGGTTTGCGCACTCGGCAGGCCTCTCGTTGCCTATGGCCGTTGGGGCCGTCATGAGCGGGGCTATGTTCGGCGACAACCTCTCATTAATTTCGGACACCACCATTGCGGCCGTCAACACACAGGGGGCGTCGCTTCAGGAGAAATTCAAACTCAATGCCAAAATCGCCCTCGCCACGGGCATTATCACCTTTTTCATCTACCTCTTCTTTTCGGAAGCCAAGACGGCCATAGAGGTCGGTGATTACTCGTTGTTGAAAGTCTTTCCCTACGTTGCTATCGTCGTGCTGGCCATGACCGGCATGAACGTCTTTACGGTCCTCACGCTGGGCATCCTGCTCGCGGGCGCCATCGGATTTTTCGGCGGAGATTATACGGTCCTCGGCTACTCCAAAGACATCGCTAAAGGCTTTACCAGCATGCAGGACATTCTTGTCCTTTCCTTGTTGGTGGGCGGCATGGGTGGCCTCCTTCGCAGCCGACGTGGCCTGGAGGCTCTCATTGACAAGATTGGCGCCTACCTCCACCGCAAGGTCGAAACCAAGGGCCGTCGTCGCGCCGAGGTCCTCATCTGCGGCATCGCTGCCTTCAATGACATCTGTATCGCCAACAACACAATCGCAATCATTCTCGCCGGCGACTCCGTTAAAAAGATCGCCAAGGACTACGAAATCCCTCCACACCGCGCCGCCTGCTGGGTCGACATCTTTACCTGCGTTTTCCAGGGCCTCATTCCCTACGGAGCCCAAGCCCTCCTCGCCAGCAGTATGTCCGGAGTTGCCCCCACCTCCATCTGTCTCAACGCCTTCTATTGCGTAGCTTTGGGCATCGTCACGCTCGTGGTCATCTTCTTCAAACGACCCGTGATGACATAAGAATTACCACCCAAGCCACCTAAAAACACTTTTTTTATTTGCGAAACCTCAAAAATGCATGCATTGTGAAAGACAGTTGAAAGATGGCTCTATAGCAAGGCCTGAACGACGAAAACGCAGTTAGAGGATATTTTAAAATGACCTTTTCTATGAAAAAGCTACTATTATTAGTCTGGGCACTGAGCGCTAGCGCGTTGAGTGCGGAAGTGATATTAACTGTCGATCTTGGCGAAGTGTACGAGCAGTACTACAAGGCGAAGATCGCACAAGAGAGTTTCAACACGCTGGTGTCGAACGCTCAAAAAGAAATCCAGAAGATGATTCAAGAGGGACAGGAGCTGTTTAAAAAGCTTCAGGAGAATCAGGAAAAGTTGAACAACCCTGGCCTCAGCGACGACGCCCGCAAAAAGCTCACCGAGCAGCTCGAAAAGCAGGCCGAAGAACTCCGCAAAAAGGAATTCGATGTCAACCAGTTTAAACAAAATACCGACTTCTCCCTTGCCCAACGCCGCGAAACCATAGTCAAACAACACCTCGACGAAATCCGCAAAGTTGTCGAAACAATCGCCAAATCTAAAAAAGCTGACTTCGTCTTCAATAACGAAATGCTCCTCTATGGCAACCCCTCCGCTAACATCACTCCGGATGTTATCAAAAAAGTGAATGAGGGACAACCGAAACCTAAGGACATAAAGAAATAAGGATTGTAACGGAAACCCCTTTTTTATTCCATAAAAAAAGGGTTTCCGGACCTTCCCCAAAAAACACTTTTATATTGGGCCACAGAGCGTTCGAGTTTTTTAGCTAAGCTAAAAACGTCGAACGCAATAAATGGGTCCAGGGGCTCTGCTCCTGGCGCGGTCCAGGGCGCGTAGCTCTGGTTTAAAATGAAAAGCAAATGGAATACACAGTAGAGCAGATAGCGACGAAGGTAGGTGGTGTGGTGAAGGGTGAGTACCGTGGGGTGGTACGGGGGATAGGGGCGTTGGATAAGGCTGGAGAGGGGAATTTATCATTTTTAGGGAACAAGAAGTACCGAGATCAAGTGACGTCGAGTGTGGCTTCTGTGAT
>MIDP01000007.1:0-7607 GCA_001831095.1 Verrucomicrobia bacterium GWF2_51_19
ATCCCAATATTTTTTTGACCTTATATTCGCTTATCTTTCGTTTGTTCATCGGCACTAGCAGTATAGTTTATCTTATACTGCTAGTCAAGAGCCTTTAAAATATTCATTTTTTGTATTTAATATCCAATATAGTTTTTAAATAAAAAGTCAAGCTTTTTCGCAATAAATCGTCGAGGCTAAATTCAGGGCCGGCATACACAGCTATGTAACGCCTAACGCAGCATCAAAGCCGTTGAGATATAGCATATAAGCTAGCTACAGCCCAGTATGCGGGAATAAAGCTGTCGAGATATAGCATATAAGCTAGCTACAGCCCAGTATGCGGGGAATAAGGCCGTCGAGCTGTCGCGTATAAGCTGGCTACAGCCCAGTATGCGGAAATAGAGATTATTATTTGTGGGGTTATGCGTTAATAACAGTTATACCGCAGCGCAAAAAAACACGAAAAAGCTTGACTTTTTATAAAAATACTATATTTGAAGATTCTTTTCTAAAAACAGTGACAAATCCATTCCAATATCTTGTTTTTTTCACAACCAAAGCCGCTCTCGAAGACTGAAGGAGTGCGCTACCAACAGTTCCCTAGACCCGCCGAGCTCTCTAACGGCGCATCGAGTGCGCATCGGAAAACCGATGCGCGGTAATAAAATTTCGCTAATGATTGAGGGATTGATGCGCCAATTAAATAATGACATGCAAAAAAAGGGTTAGAGTCCCATTAACTCCTAAAAAATATCGCTCTTGTGCCGACGTTATAGGGTGTGAAAAAGAGCTTATTTGTACTATCTGTCTTATTGTGTAATCTGTGTGCGTTTGGGGAAAAACAATTTCCGCCGCTCGTCACGCAAAAGGGTGTCGAAATCAGTGTGTCGGCTGTCTTTCAGGCTATTCATTCCGACGTTCTCCTGCATATTTTGCGCAGCTATGAGACGACGAAACGTGATTCTAGAGTGAAGGTTCGTCCGCAAGATGCCTTTTTGCACAGCGAGGCACTCTTTCAATCCATGACGCTCTTGGCGGGAACAAGGGAGCTGTTCCCCCGCGCTGAAAAAGGACGAGAGGCCCCTTATGCCTTTAAAGACACATGGATTTGCGATAAGAATTTTTCGGGTGTGCACGGAATCACGGTGGTTCATTCCATTTGGGATGCGCAAGAAAATGACTTTCCAGGTTATGTCGCGCTCCGAAAAGGGGATCCCGACATTCTCCTCGTGGTGCTTCGCGGCACGCAAGGTGAGCTCTTTCAGCCAGCCGGTGGGTATCTTGGACCGAGTTGGATGACCAATTTGTCGGTCAGAAAGGAGCCGATTTCGCCAGAAATTTTTGGATTCAAGGGCAAGATACACCATGGTTTTTTGCAAAAAGTGTTGTCCTATCGAATCAACCTTATAGGCAGCATTCACAAATTACTGGTCAACGAGCTCAAAGGGAAAACTGAAAACTTGATTGTCGTTGTCGTTGGGCACAGTCAAGGGGCTGCCGTGGCGCAGATTACCTTTGTCGACCTCATTCACAATGCGGGTCCCATTCTCTTTGGCAAAGATTTCACCAACCAGCAAAACCGTTTCTATCTCTATGTCCTTTCGGCCCCAAAAGTTGCCGGTGACAAGACCACAGCCAACTCTATGCACGCCATTGGAATAAGGGAAAACATGATACGGCACAACGTCATGCAAGACCCTGTCCCCAATGCTGGTGTCGATAAAATTTTCGATGGTTTTGGAGAATACTACCCGACAGGATACCTCTCTCTCGAAGACAGCATTGACGTCGTCAACAAGGTCGTGCGCTACGAAGTGGAGAGCGAAGAAATGACCCCAGAAGCGACTTTAAAAGAAATTAAGGAACGGCAAGTCGCACTAAAAGCTATCAATGCCACCATTGAAAAATCATCCTTTCTCTATCTGCTTTCTAAAAAACAAGATGATTCGTTGCCAAAAAAGATTTTAGCCAAAACGGCCGCCCAAGCGCTCATGATTGAGGCTTTCGCTCAAATGAAAAAAATGCAATCACAGGGCTTTGGCAATCCTTTTTGGTACATTGCCGCTTGGCACTATGGCGACCGTTGCAACCCTTACGGCAGCTTTGCCTTTGATCCCAGGTTGCCATCATCTGACCTCAAAAAAGGCCTAGAAAAGGGGCGCACCCACGAGCAAGGGCTGTAGCCGTCAATTTGGGACCAGTAAAGCGTTCCAAAAAAGTGCAATGACGTCTGGATGGGCCACTCCAATGGCGTATCGAAAAACCGATGCGCGGTAAGTATGCGTCCATTAATGAGTAAAACAACAGACAGGTTTTAGGCCTCGAGAAAATTTGCGATAGGGCCTGACATTGTCAGTGCTATCTCGAGAGAATTTGCTTAATTTCGTCTTTACTTAAGACCTTCCCAGACGAAACGATAGCACTATCAATGACAAGACTCGGTGTCATCATTACACCGTATGCGGTAATGGTGTCGATATCTGTGATTTTGATAATCTCAGCGGAAGCATTTAACTCCTTAAGCGCTGCTTCGACATTTGCGGTCAGTTGTCTGCATTTTGGGCAACCCATTCCAAGAATTTCGATTTTCATAATCTTCTAGTTCACTATTGTGCCAAAAAGCATTCCGCTCAGCGTCGCCATAACAACAACAAGAGCCACATACACGACTGTTTTCCTAGTGCCCCTGATTTTTCGCAGAACCAGCATGCTCGGCAAGCTCAACGCGGGACCTGCCAACAGTAGTGCCAGTGCGGGTCCTTGTCCCATGCCAGCTCCGATCAATCCCTGCAATATTGGGACTTCGGTCAGTGTTGCAAAATACATAAATGCCGCGACGATGGATGAAAAAAAGTTCGCCCACAGAGAATTCCCGCCAACCAACATTACGACCCAATGTGATGGAATAATGCCTTCTTCTCCAACACGGCCCAAGAGAAATCCGGACAACAAAACCCCTCCAAAAAGAAGCGGAAGTATCTGAAGCGCAAAGGCCCACGAGGCCGCTGTCCATTCTTTGAGTTCATCTTTTTTGAACCACTGCAGTGTCCCTGCCAAACTGATAAGCGAAACACCGGCAATCCACCATTTATTGCGATAGACAAAAGACCATAGGCCCGCATCTCCCTCAAGCGGCTTTCCCCAATTGGCAAAGACGAGAAACGCAATCATGGCCGTGAAATACAGCGTTGTCTTCCATAAAGGGCGCGACTCAGCCTCTTCGCTGTTAAAATCACCGTCGGCTTGACGGGCGCGTTCTTCTTTTAAGAAAATGAAGTGCATTATCAGTCCGATGACAATGCTGAAAACGACACTTCCAATCGCTCGGCCAACACCCAGCGGCCATCCAAGTATACGCGCGGTCAGAATGATGGCCAATACGTTGATAGCGGGCCCTGAGTAGAGGAAAGCAATCGCAGGACCCAATCCTGCCCCTCGCTTATAGATGCCAGAAAAGAGCGGTAAAACGGTACATGAACAAACGGCGAGAATCGCTCCAGAGACAGAAGCAACGCCGTAAGAGAGCCACTTGTTTGCTTTAGCTCCAAAATACTTCATCACGGATGCCTGGCTGACAAACACAGAAACAGCACCTGCAATGAAAAATGCCGGAACGAGGCATAAAATCACATGTTCTCGAGCATACCACTTGACGAGTGCTAAAGCCTCTGTAATGGCATGCGTGAATCGTAAGTTTTCAATGGGCAGGTAAAAACAAGCTAAAAATGCCGCGACAACGTAAACAAACTTTTTCATTCCTACCTGAACAGCAAAATGGGAACAGTGCAGCGGCGGACTAGTTCGGTTGTCGTGCTGCCGACAAAGAGGTGTTTTAGGGCAGAATCACCATAGGCGCCCATGACCATCAGTTCGATTTTCTCCTGCTTGATGTACTGGAGAATGTTGTCTTCGACGTCGCCCTGGAGCAGTTGACATTTGATGGTATAGCCCGATGACTCGAGGGCTTTTTTGGCGTGCGAGAGGACTGCGCTGGCAGCGTCTTGGTCATAATCGTCGTCAACGGTGACGAGGTGGACCTCGAGGTCTTTAAACTTGTTGATGCGCTCGAGAAACTGGAGGGCCTTGTTCGTGCTTGTGCTGCCGTCGTAGGCAAGAAGGATTTTTTGAACGGGATTGAAGGCCTTGGGCGCAATAAAACAAGGCTTCTTGCTTGAGCGTGTAACTCTTTCTAACGTTGAGCCGAAATGCTCTGTGGCCTTGCTGGCGTTTTCACCTTGCTTGCCGATAAAAATGAGATCGATGCCGTACGGGTCGTCTTCAAACTCTTCAAAAGCGTCAATGAGGTCGCCGGTACGGTTGGAAAACTTGAGGTGTGGCAAAAAGTGGTGTTTTTTAAAAAAGTCTTCTGTCTGCTTGCGGATGACGGTAACCTTTTCTTTTTCGAGGTCCTGCATTTGCGAATAGACGCTCTGGTAGGGTTGGACGCCCAAGCTGCCGCTGAAGTCGGCAACCATCGAGATTTCAAATTGGCGCATATCCGAGACGTAAAGGACTTCTATATCCGCATCCAGGCGGCGTGCGAGCCAAATGGCGTACTCATAACAAACATCGGCGTAATTGGACCCATCCGTACAAACGAGGAATTTTTTCATACAAAAAGACATTCTACGATACCCCTAGCTAAAATCAATAAGAAGTTGAATAAATCTCAAAAACGTGCTCGAATGGGTGTCATGCATACCGACCTTGCAATGATTGAAAGTGGGCCCACTCTTTTCGTTCAAATGTTGCACTTCATTGTTTAATTGGCGTCAATCATGACAATGCAGACCTCAATTAGAAATGCAACGCGACCAAGAGGACTTGTTTTTCGCCAATGATTGAGGGCCGTATTGGCAAAGCTTGCAAAAGACGCTTGACAGAACACTTTGAACAACTATCGTCGTTTTTCGTTTTAACAAATCAGTGGGTCGGTAGCTCAACGGTAGAGCAGTGGCCTTTTAAGCCATTGGTTCAGGGTTCGAATCCCTGCCGGCCTACCAAACCTATGAAAAAAAACCCCCAAAGTTCGTTTTGCGCTGCGCTGACTGCCCGCGGTCTATGTACGCTACGGCAGATCGTGCTCGCGCAAAGCCAAGCTTTGACGGTATTTTTTCATAGGTTGTTATGTATTATTAATTAGGAAATGTGATCTTTACCAATTGGTAAAATGCATCCACACCTATGATAGATGCCGCAACATTTTTTTCGTTGATTGGAGTTTTTGGCATCATGGCCTTGCAGGGATACGTGATGGCGATGGAGTTTGCACTGATTACGATCCGCTACAAGGCGCTCGATGATGCTCAGTTGGAACGTTTGCGGGGGCGCGGCGCCATGGCTTGGGTGCTGGATCACAGCAAAGATGTCGTGCAATCGATGCGGGTGTCGTTGATGGCATTTTGTCTCGCCCAAGGAATTTTGTTGTTTCAAGTGGGCAAGGGACAAGGAGCCTGGGGTGTTATCGACTGTTTTGTAGGTGGGGTTGTGCTGAACATTTTGTTTTTCGTACTGGCCAAGCACATTGGACGCTCCTACGCTGCCGCGTTGACATTCTTGTCGCCGTTGCTGGTGTTCATTCACTGGGCCTTTTACACGCTGTTTGTGATTTGTCAGTACTTGATGCGGGTGAGTTTCCGGGTCTTTCGTAAAAAAATCCGGATCGAGTGGGACCTCCTCGACGCCGAAATTCAAATTCGTGCCCTCAGTGAGCGCAACAAAAAGCTGTCACAACAAGCCCAAAATATTATCCGTAACGTTATCAAAATGAGCGATTTGGAGCTTTCTGATATCCTGGTTCCGAGAAACCAAATCGTCTTTTTGAACGCCAAAGAGAGCCTCAAAAAGAACCTCGAAAAGGCCAAACGATCCAGCCATACGCGCTTCCCCCTCTGCGAAGGCGACCTCGACAACTGTATTGGCCTCATTCATATTAAGGATCTCTTTCGGTACAAAGGCGACATCCAAAATGCCGATCTTCGCGCTCTCAAACACCCGATATCGAAGTTCCAAATTGAGAGCTCGTTGGAGGATGTCTTAGATGGTCTATTGGGATCAAAGAGCCACATGGCGCTCGCCGTCGACGAGTTTGGTGGCACCGTTGGCAGCATCACCCTTGAGGAACTCATCGAAGAGCTCGTTGGCGAAATTCAAGATGAGTTTGACTCCGACGAGGCGCTCATTAAAAAACTCAATCGACACACTTATCGCGTTTCTGGCCTCACGCCCATTCACGACTTGATAGATACGCTGCATATCCCCCTCGACAACACGGAAGTCTCCACATTTGGCGGACTCCTCACGGCCAACCTCGGCCGACTCCCAAAAAAGGGTGAAGTGATTCCTCTAGAAAACATGGAAGTCACGATCGACGAGGCCGACTCCACGCGCATTTTATCCACAACAATCAAATTATTATGCCCTACATCAAACCAGAAGACAGAGCCCATTACGACTCAATCGTAGACGCACTCACACACAAACTCATCGAACATGGAGCCAATGCCGGCGACATCAATTATTGTTTTTCGCGCATGCTCTGGAATATTTTCGATAAAAAGGGTGGCCGCTACGCCCACGCCAATGAAATCATGGGTGCCGTTGCCTGCATTCAAGCGGAGTTTTACAGACGCAAAGTCGCCCCTTACGAGGATCTTAAAATAGGCGAAAACGGCGACGTCCGTGGCCTTTAATCATAATAAGCATGAGGAAAACGAGCATTCACACCGAATCGCTGTTCAAGGTATATGGCGAGCGAGAAGTTGTCTCTAATGTCAATTTGTCGCTCGAGTCCGGTGAAATCGTTGGGCTCTTGGGGCCGAACGGAGCCGGAAAAACAACGAGTTTTTACATCATCGTTGGCCTCATACCGGCAACCAGCGGACGTGTCTTGCTCAGCGGACAAGATATTACAGACGTCCCTATGTATCGTCGAGCGCGCATGGGCATTGGTTATTTGCCACAAGAATCGTCAATTTTTCGAAAGCTGACAGTTGAAGATAACATCCGCGCCATCGTCGAAACGCTGCCAATCGATAAAAATACCCACGATAGCGTCGTCCAGGAATACCTCACAGAACTCGACCTGGAGCCACTCGCCAAACAAAAAGCGTACACACTTTCTGGCGGCGAGCGTCGACGTCTTGAAATCACGCGTGCACTCGTCACGCGGCCGAAATTTCTCCTGATGGACGAGCCCTTTAGCGGCGTCGACCCCATCAGCGTTGAAGAAGTCCAGCACATCATTCGTTCCCTAAAAAAGAAAGGGATTGGGATTCTCATTACCGACCACAACGTCCGTGAAACCCTCAATGTCGTCGATCGCGCTTACCTTCTGCATCATGGGAAAGTTCTCTGTCAAGGGACCAGCGATTTCCTCGTCAACGACGAACAGAGCCGTCGATTCTACCTCGGCGAGCACTTCTCAATGTAACGACTGTGCCGAGGAATAACATTTTCGCTGAGGATGGACGCCGCTAGAAACTATTTACCATCGGTCTTTACTTACATGCAAATCACAATAATCACTGGCCCAACGGCTGTCGGCAAGACCGCTTACACGCTCGATTTGGCTGAAAAAGAGCGGGCCGAAATTATTTCTTGCGACTCCCTCGCCGTGTACCAGG
>MIDP01000007.1:7714-8990 GCA_001831095.1 Verrucomicrobia bacterium GWF2_51_19
TGCTGACATCGTTGCGCGCGGGAAAAACGTCGTGGTTGCTGGTGGCAGCGGGTTTTATTTGAAAAGCTTTTGGGCGCCTGTCGTCGATGATTATCCTAAAAACGCCGCCGTTGTCGCCGCCATTAGGCAATTAGAGGCGAAAGAGGGCCTCGATGGACTTTTAAAAAACCTGATCGCCGCTAATCATGGTGATCCTGTCAACCTCGACACCCGCAATCCTGCACGTGTCCGCAAGGCCCTTGAGCGCTGCCTGACGTCGGGTAAGCCGCTTAGGGTCTTGCAGGCCGAATTTCTTCAACAGGAGCCGCCCTTCAATGACTTTTCCAAAAAAATTATTCTTCTGAAACGCCCACCGCTTGATCTCGTTAGCCGAATCGCCCAGAGAGTGGATAACATGATTGACGCTGGCCTCGTCGACGAAGTTAAGCGCCTCATCGAGATGGGCATCGATCAAAACCCAAGCGCCGCAAGCTCCATCGGCTACCGCGAGACCCTTGCCCACCTACGCAACGGCGGCACGCTCGATGACCTCCGCCAGGCCATTGTCGTCAACACACAAAAGCTCGTCAAAAAACAACACACCTGGTTTCGGCACCAGTTGCCAGAACATTCAGAGCTTTGGTTGTAATACATCCAAATACTTGATGCAGGACTTGAGCTTTTTGTTAGCGAGAATCATGTCGCGTGGCTTCCAATCGTTGGCGACAATGGATGGGTCCGCGCCCGCCAAAAGCAAACACTTGACCATTTTTGGATTCTTTTTGAGACATGCCAAATGCAGGGGCGTATTTCCTTGTACATCTTTAATATGCAAAAGTGTTCTAGTCCTGACAGCGAGCAAAACTTTTATGCTATTTACATCGTTACTGAAACATGCCAAATGCAGGGGCGTGTGACCATACTGGTCTTGCACATTGACATTGATAATTGGGTCTTCTAGCAGGAGCGTTAGGATTTTGGGTAATTCGCAAGAAAGATGGAGCAGCGTTTTCCCTTTTTCGTAAACACTGTAACGAATCAACGGGTTTTCTTTTAAAAGCGTCCGGAGTTTTTTTGTTTGTTTTTGTTCTATAAGCGCTCGAGCGTCTTTTTTCAATTTTTCTTGTTTAGCAAAATCCTTGCAAACCAAAGAATTTTCCTCTGTGTATGGATATTCAATCCCCTTGATGTACAGATAGCGCATGACGTCCGGCAATGGTACGTCAGACGCTGCTGACAATAAATTTGGGAACTTTTTACTCGAAAAATTAATGAGTTCCGGGGTTTTTTCAAGAAT
>MIDP01000008.1:0-16378 GCA_001831095.1 Verrucomicrobia bacterium GWF2_51_19
ATAGACCCTTTTGCCTCCGATTTTTCAATGGTATAAGATCTTCTTGGCGAACGACCATGTATCATTGTTGCTGGATTCGAGGAATGTAAACAGAATGGGCAGGCAGACGAAGAAGATTAGACTGCGGCCGCGTTTCGTGTGAAAAATGAGCCGTGCGGCCGCGTAAGCGAAGATGGCCCAAATAGACTCTTTGATGAAGTAGGCGGGAAGCGCCGTTTTGCCATCGAGGAGGTCAACCTTTTTGAGCAGAACATCGATGCCCATAAACGCCATGACGAGCAAAACATAGATGTAGGAGGAGAGAAAGATGCCGACACGCTTGAAGGCCAACCAGGAACCGTGGCCGCCGAGAGCAAAGCAGACCCACGCAAAGACCATTCCCAACACATAATAGGCCGCAAAGAGGTGAACAAAACTGATGCCCAGTGCAATGAGGTATTGCTTTGAGAGAATGACGCCGTTGTGGTTTTCAACGCCAGGAATGTCGGTGTAGTAGAACCAGCTATAAAAAAGGGCAAACAAAATGATGGTGAGAAAGAAGCCGGCCGGCGATAGACCGATAATGGCTCGCTTGAGGAACGCGGAATAGGCTCTTTCGCCAGGGCACGTACAAGCAGATTCGTGTGAAGGTGTGTGTTTTCGGTGTTTATGCATGATTTTAGGATGAGGGTTCGTTATAAAGAAATTCGTTTTTAATGTACTCTACAAAAGCGTTGGCCTTTTCAGGAGTGATTTTGTGGAAAACCGCGTGATTGATTTTAACATTGGGTCCTTGGTCGCAGCAAGCTAAACATTCACAAAAATCAACGGAATAATTGTTATCCGCCGAAGGCAGTCCAAACGCTGGACAACCGAGCTTGTGGAGGAGAATTTCGGCGACGCGGTTGCTCTCTTGCATGCCACACGCGATGGAACGGCAGACACGAATATCGTAACGTGCGACCTGCGTACGGCTGAAATCCGGGTAAAATGAGGCCACGCTTTCGACTTCCAAGAGCGGCAACGATAACATGTCAGAGACAAAAGATAGAACGTCGAGGTTGATGCTCCAGAGCTCCTTTTGCAACACGTGCAAAATCGGCACAATGGCACTCTTCGGTTGCGGGTATTGCATCACAAGCTTTCCGATGGCCTCGAGTGTCTGATTGGATAACGGTTGCATACACTAAGGATGTTAGAAAAAAGCAGATAGATCAACCTTATTTTCAGCATGGCCTTGAACGCCTCAATCCTAGTATCAATACAAAAACAAAGAGAATATAAAAACAAAGAGTCGCCAATGGCCTCCTAGCACTGCTTTTCATGCTGGACAAAAGCGCGGACAGCTGTTGATATGGGCATATGTATTATTCTCGTCCGATTGAAACGCCGTGGTTGCACCGAATTTTGATTGCCAACATCGTCATGTTTGTCTTGCAGCAGGTGAGCACGCTGTGGTTTGGAGTGCCGCTGTTTGAACACTTTTTGACGCTCTCTGGGGCCAATGTGTCGCATGGGTACGTGTGGACTTTTTTGACGTATGCCTTTCTGCATGGAAACACGTGGCATCTATTTCTCAATGCCCTGTTTGTGTTTTTCCTGGGCCGTACGATTGAGATGGAAGAGGGCAGCCGTCGCTTTCTCACGATCTACATTCTCTCGTTGCTGCTGGCGGGGCTCGCTTGGCTGGCCATTCACTTTGACCGCCACACGCTTCTCTTAGGCGCCTCGGGAGCGAACATGGGCCTGCTCACCTACTACTGCCTGACGCACAGAGACCGGCCAATGACGCTGTTAATCTTTTTTGTCCTGCCGGTGACGCTGATGCCGTCGTGGATTTTGTGGGGCTTTTTCGGCTTTGAGTTCTTTAATGTGCTGTTTCAGGAAATTCCTGGAACGACCGACATCGCCAGTTCTGCTCACCTCGGGGGCATGCTCGGCGGCCTTGTGTACTATTACTGGATGCGCCGCGGTCGCGCGATCGAACTTCCAGCCTGGTTCCGCAAAAAGAAGTCGTCCAGGCATGTCAACTTCCATTTGAACATCGATGACCGGTAAATGATAGCGCTCAAAGACATCACCTACCGCGTCCCGGGGCGCATTTTGCTCGACAAGGTATCGGTCGCTTTGCCTGACTCCATCATTGGCGTGGTTGGGCAGAACGGCTGTGGCAAGACGACGCTCTTTCGGCTCTTGACGGGCGAATGCAAGCCAGACGCGGGTGAAATTCTAATTCCGAAACGGCTGAAGTTGGTCGCCGTCGAGCAGGAAATCAAGGAGACAGGGAAGTCGTTACTGGCCTTTGTTTTGGATGCCGACAGCGAATTGACGCGACTGCGGGCAGCTTTGCACGACACGCCGACCGAGGAATTGGGTGACATTTACCAGCAATTGGAACACATCGATGCGTTTTCGGCAGAAGGGCGTGCGGCGAGCATCTTGTCTGGGCTTGGATTTTCGCCGGAAGACCTCGAACGGCCGCTGTCAGACTTTTCTGGAGGCTGGCAAATGCGGGCATCGATGGCAGCCACGCTCTTTGCGCCCTTCGACATCTTGCTGCTGGACGAGCCCACCAACCACCTCGATCTCGAGACGGGGCTCTGGTTGGAACAGTACCTGGGGCGACTCAACAAGACAGTCCTCATCGTCAGTCACGAGCGCCACTTTCTGAATCGTCTGTGCGGGCACATTCTGCACATCCACGACAGAACGGCCAAGCTCTATACTGGCAATTACGACACCTTTGTCGAGACGCGGCAAATCCAGCAACATAGCTTAGCCAAGTCGATCGAAAAGCAGCAAAAGACGCGCGAACACCTCCAGGCCTTCATTGACCGTTTCCGCTACAAGGCAACCAAGGCCAAACAAGCGCAGAGCCGCATTAAAGTGCTCGAGAAAATGGCGGCCCTGCCCACTCTGTCGCGCGACACCTCTGTCACCTTTGAATTTCCGCAGCCAGAAGAGGTCGACCGCTTCCTGATTACGCTGAAGGACGGCGTCGCGGGCTATGACAAGCCTGTCCTGCGCTCCCTCAATGTCCGGGTAGAAGTCAACGACCGCATCGCGCTTTTGGGGAAAAACGGCAACGGCAAGTCGACGCTCGCCAAAATCCTCACCGAGCGCTTGGACCTACTTTCCGGCACGATGCAACGGGCGAAAAAGCTGCAGGTAGCCTACTTTTCTCAACAGCAGACCGATGAACTCGACCTCACTCAAACGCCCTACAGCGCTCTTGCAGCCATTTTACCAGACCTACCGGAGTCGAAAGTACGGGCACAATTGGCCCGTTTTGGCCTGATGCAAGAAAAGGCAAACACGCGCATTGGGCAGCTGTCTGGCGGTGAGAAAACGCGCCTGCTCCTGGCCCTCATCACGCGAAATGCGCCCCACATGCTCGTTTTCGATGAACCCACCAACCACCTCGACATCGACGCCCGTGACGCCCTCATCGACGCCCTCAACGCGTATCGTGGGGCGGTTGTGCTCGTCACCCACGATTTCCACACCATCGAATCCGTCTGCGATCAGCTGTGGCTCGTCAAAGATGGCCATTGCAGGCCTTTCGACGGCGACCTCGACGATTACAAAAATCTGCTCCTGACGCCGGTCACAGTTGCCAAACCACAAAAGGCCAACAAAACAAAGCCAGCCAAGCCAACACAGAAATTGGCCGCGATCGAAAAACAACTCAAAGACGCAGAGGCCGAAAAGGCCGCCCTCGAGGCCGCCCTCCAACAACGCTACTCCCTCGACACCTGCAAACAACTCGAACAACTCAACGCCGCCATTCAGTCCCTCGAGCAGCAGTGGCTCAATGCAGGCGAAGCGCTTCAATAACGGGGCTCAAAAAGCGTGTATTGTTGCAAAAGAAGCGATGGTGAGCAAAAGCCAAGCGTGTTTTTCATCGGTCTTCATTTGCTTTTTTGAGCGAGATCGCTTACAATAAGAGTATGCATCGTAATACACCCACTCTCTACATACAAAGCGGCAGTCATGCTTGTCGCGAAGCGATGGCGTTCTTTGCCCAGCACGGCGTTTCGCTGGACGTACGTAAAGTCGACGACAGTCCACAAAACCTGCAGCGCCTCCTCGAAGTTACTGAACAAACGGAGACACCCACCTTTGTTTATAAAGACTGCATCATCACCGATTTTACGATCGAAGAGTTTTTGGACGAGATCCAAACCTACCCTGACATTCTCCGCGACCTCGGCCTGTCACTAGAGGCGCTCGAAGACTGACATATAAGATCGTCGCAAAATAGCGTCAAATGAGTGTCGAACTCCGCTGACTGTCTCAACGTACGTCTAGGTACACTATGGCATGCATGCTCGCGCAAAGCCAGTGGCGTCTATTTTGCAGCGGTCTCATTCGGGCAATCGACAAAAAAAGCGCGGATTTCCCCGCGCTCTTTTGTTTTGTATAGCTTAACCTCTAGTTTTCGCCGCTGATTTCAGAGCTGTCGCTTTCTTCGGCGAAGCTACTCTCACCAATGAACTCAGAGCCGCTGAATTCAGAGGGGTCACTTTCAGACTCGTTCGGTGGAGTACCAGTAAATTCCTCAAAGTCATCGCTATGCAGGTCTTCCGGGCCGATGTCATATGGAATTTCGATGTCCTCCCAGCCCAGCCCTTTACCTTTTTTCTCGGCGTAATGGATTTTAGCTGGGTAGGTGTTCGTTCCTTGACTTGGTTTGAGCCTCTTTGCAACCGCTTGACCCGTCTTGGAGTCTTTTTTCTCGGCAACAATCTGCAAGTTCAAGTACGAAGTGCAACACGTGACAGGGAAAAAGAGAAGAGAGTTGAAAGTAAGGAGGTGCAAGTTCAAGCGAGAAGTGCAACACCTCGGGCGAAAAGAATGGACTTTATCCCACCCACTTGATTATTTCTAACGCATGACATCACTGGCTTTACGCGACAAGAAACTCCTCTGGCATCCGTTTACGCAAGAGAAAAAGGCACAACCGCCGCTCGCCATTTGCCGCGGCGAGGGTTCTTATGTCTACGATGACACTGGCAAGGCCTACCTCGACCTGATTTCGAGTTGGTGGGTCAATCTCCACGGCCACGCGCACCCAGCCATCGCCAAAAAGATCTACGAACAGGCATTGACGCTCGAACACGTGCTCTTTGCCGGCTGTACGCATGAGCCCGCTGTACAGCTCTGCGAGCGCCTCCAAGCGATTTTGCCAAAAGCCCTAACGCGCTTCTTTTTTTCGGATGACGGCTCTACCTGTGTCGAGGTGGCACTCAAGATGGCCTACCAGTATTGGCACAATCAGGGTCAACGTCGGCCGCTCTTTATCAGCTTTGACGGCGGTTATCACGGCGACACCGTTGGGGCGATGTCCGTGGGCGCGCATTCCGGCTATCACGACGTTTTTAAGGACTTTTTCTTTAAGAGCCTCAGCCTGCCGTATCCCGACACCTGGGATGGCGATGCGACTGTTGAGGAGAAAGAACAGGCTGCCCTGAAGGCGCTCGATGCCCTGCTGGAGCAACACGACAAGATATCAGCCCTCCTAGTTGAGCCGCTTGTCCAGGGAGCCAGCGGGATGCGCATGTGTCGTCCGAGCTTTTTAAAGGCCGTCGTCGAGCGCGTACGGGCTCACAAGATTCTCGTTATTTTTGACGAAGTCATGACAGGGTTTGGACGCACCGGCACAACCTTTGCCCTCGAGCAAGTGGGCTGTGTCCCCGACTTTCTATGTCTCTCAAAGGGCCTGACGGGCGGGTTTATGCCACTCGCGCTCACCGTGACCACCGCTGACGTCTACAACGCCTTTTTGAGTGATTCCTGGGATCAAGCCTTCTTTCACGGCCATTCCTACACCGCCAACCCACTCGCCTGCGCCGCCGCACTCGCATCACTCGATCTTCTACAGGCAACATCGACCCAAAACGCAATCCGCGCCATCCACCAAGCCCACAAAGAGGGCCTCGCGCTTCTTCTAACTGGCAACGCTCCCATCGTCCACACGCGTCTTCGGGGAACCATCGCCGCCTTCGAGCTCACGCAGCCGCATCAAGTCCGTCAACAACTCATCCAAAACGGCCTCCTGATCCGCCCCCTCGATGACACCCTCTATATCCTCCCGCCCTACTCCACGACGCCAGAAGAGCTTTTGGGCGCCTATCGCTCCATCCAACATATTTTAACCCAAGCCTCTCGCGGTACCGAGAAAAAACTTGCATTTCGGGTAAAAGTCTAAAAGCTTGGTGAGCATGAAACGGAAATACCCGCTGCACTGGAAGATTGTCATAGCGCTGTCTTTGGCAGCCCTGTTGGCGTGCATATTGCGGATTTTCGGAATGCAAGAATCTTCGGTGGCGTTGGGGAGTGTCGACGTCTGTCATTTTGTCGGAAATAAGCTGTTCATGAACGCCCTAAAGATGGTGGTGGTCCCACTTGTCGGATCATCGATCATCTGCGGTATGATGGGCTTGGACTCCGCCAAAGAAGTGGGCCGCATGGGCTTGCGGACACTGTTGTTTTCCTTTTCAACAACAGCCGCCTCGGTCGTTGTCGGGGCCTTTTGTATCAACGTGATGCAGCCAGGTTTTCTGGACTTGGCTACGGTGAAAAACATTTTGGGAACGACACAAATTCCGACAGCCGCCTTTACAGATCTCGTTGATCATGCGCACAAACAGGACTTCTTGTCGCTCTTTGACCAGATTATACCGTCCAACGTGATTGCAGCCGCCACCAACAATTCGCAATTGCTGGGCTTGATTACCTTTTGCCTGCTCTTTGGCTTTGGAATTACGCTATTACCGGTCCATTTGAGAATTGCCCAACGGACGTTCTGGGAGAGCCTGCATCAGGTCATGCTCAAAGTCACCGACGTCATCATACGCTTTGCCCCCTGGGGCGTCTTCAGCCTCGTTTTCCCCGTTTTCCTGAGGGCCGGAACGGGAGTTATTTGGCCCTTGATGTACTTTGTCATCACGGTGATGGTGGGCTTTCTCCTTCAAATGATCGTTTTGGGCGCCTTTTTGTTTTTCTGGGGAGGCATCAACCCACTCCACCACTACAGAGCCATGCTGCCCGTCATGTTGACAGCTTTTTCAACGGCGTCCTCGGCCTCCACCTTACCGGTCACGCTCGAAGCCGTTCAAACCAATGCCGGTGTTTCCAACCGCGTTGCCAGCTTTACGCTGCCCTTGGGCTGTGCCTTTAATATGAGTGGAACAGCACTCTATGAGTGCGTCGTCGTTCTCTTCATCGCCCAGATGAACAGTGTCGTAACGGGCGTGCCCATCACACTCGCCAACCAAATCGTGATAGCGCTCTTTGCCCTCATAACATCCATGGGCGTCGCCGGAATCCCAGCATCGGGACTCGTCGCCATCACGATTATTTTGAACGCGCTCAACCTTCCGCTCGAGGCGGTAGGTATTATATGGGTCGTCGAGCGCATGCTCGATATGTGTCGTACGGCCGTCAATGTCTTCAGCGATACCTGCAGCGCTATTATTGTCGCGAAGGGGGAAGGAGAGACCCTCCTCTATGAAAGACGTCAAGATTGATATAGACACATTTTTGCCCACGTATTGATCGGTGTTGTCATTAAAAGACCGCTGCAGGATGATAGCCCACGGCGTTCTCGCGTCTAGGCAAATGGGCCTCTTTTTTGTTTGAAAAGGGACAAAGGATCCTTCATAGTCGAGAGAGTGAGGGATACATACAAGTGTGCGTCAGTAGAAAGTTCCGCAGTTGACGGCGATTTGCATCGCATTTTTATGCGGTTTTCAGAGCCACTAGAAATCGATATGATGCAGTTGGAGCACTATTCGAAAAAAGCTAGCAAACTCATCGACTATCCCGAGGACAGCGGGCGCGACGAACAGAAGCAATCCGACGAACGTGTACGCTTGATTTTGTCGTCGACTCAGGACTCGCGCGTGCTTCGCGGGCTCATTTTGAGCGCCGGTCGTGACGCTTCTAACGTCGACATGGAACACGAAAAGCGCATTGAGGCAGTCGACATTTTGAGGGCCGTTATACAATCGGATCAAGTGACGGCGGGCATTTTACGCGACATCTCCTTGAGCGTTGCCACGATCATCAACAACATGCGGCTGCCGGAAGGTGAGCGACTCAACGGCATGGACGTGATGAAGCAAATCATTTTTTCGCCACAGGTGGGCTCGATCTTGTTGCGAGACCTCGTTGTCACCATCCGCGACACCGTCATTCGCTCATCCATGTCGAGTGAGATTCAAAAACAGGCGATCTCTACCTTGCAAATGATTGCGGAGTCACCTAAGTCGAATTCGGGAGTTTTGAGGGAAGTACTGTCCTCGATCGGCTACAGCTTTCGCCACGCGACCTTGGATGGGAAAGAGCACAAGCACCTCATTCAGCTCATGGAAATCGTCATCGCCTCTGAAAACGCCGATGCGCTCGTCCTCTGCAGCATTCCAAAAATTCTCAAAGAAGCCCTCCTCAGCGGTCTCTTTAAGGATGACAACACGACTTTGTGGAGCGTCTACAGGGGAATTATCACCTCAGTGCACGTCACGGAATCGGTCTTGGAGGAGGCCGTTTTCAGTCTCGAAAACATTGTACATAACTCGGAAAACATCGAAAAAGATTGGGGCATTTTTATCGATTTGGGCAAAAACCTCCTCGTCAACCCAGTCATTACGGGCAACGTCCTCTATCGCGTCATCGACAGCCTTGGCAACCTATTTAAAGAGCAAAAACTACCCGAAAGGGCCCTTGGCGACATTTTATTGTTGTTTCAGGAAATAGCGATTTCGACCAAGCTGGAAAACTCGACGCTCTACAAAATGATCGATGTGATCGAGGCCTTCTTGATGATCGACAACCTGGATGCGATTGAATGGAGCAGTCTCGTGATGATTTTACAGGCCATTTGGTACATGAAACTCACCGACAAGGGCCTATATTACAAGATCGAGAGCGCCTATGGCCGCCTTCGAAAGAAATACCCCGAACGCGCCAACCAGCTCCATTTGAGCCGCTGGAGACGTTTGTGGGGCCGTATCTGCATATGGAAAGGTTAAAAAATGCGTATTGAAAATTCTAGCACCAAAGAGTCTTTTAACTCCAGCAATCACCACAGCCTTCTGGACACCCGGTTAAACTTGCTTAAAAGCTACTTTAACGGACTGTCCTCTATCAAAGGAGGTGCGGCCAGGTTTGAGGCCATTGTCAAGTTTGCACTGCATTGCGTGACGCTGTCCTTTTTCCTATCGCAGCAGAAGAAAGAACCACAAAACAACGAGATTTCCAAAGAGGTCTCTAAGGTTTATCAGGCGGTCGTCGATGATCTGAAAGCAGAGAATCTGAGGGCACCAGTCGAAAATATCATTAAATCAATGCCTCCTGCTCCTGCAAAGCAGTTAAAGACGTTGAACGAAAGAGATGCCTCCACAGAACAAATACCATCGCAGGCGGTTCTCGACAAGAGGGCGATTCTATCTGAAGAACACCTGAATGCCGGCAATATAGACCCAGTCACACAAACGTTCATTAACGGGCTCGGAAAGAACGTTGTCGAAGTACACAACGACGGCCTGTGCGGTCAACACGCGATTGGTCTGTGTTTGGGCAAGTTCTGTCATCAAATGCCGCTGGGTTCTGACAGCCGTAATCGTCCTGATTATATTGTATCGAGAGAGCATTGTTCTGAGATCAAGGAGCTAGCTGCAAGCATCGCCTTGAGCCTCGACGTAGACAATAACTCCGTTAGCTCCATTCAACACATGCCACGCAGTGCCGGTGACACCTCAGCCTGGTTAGACAATTCCCAAATCCAGTATTACGCGGCGGCGCTCGAGCAACCGATTTTAGCCCTTTCACCGCAGATAGAGAGCGAGTGGGGAACGATTCCTGGACGCGTATCCCTCTGCTTGCCAGATAGAACCGAGCTGACGGTCGCCATCCCAGAATTCTTAAATTATTGCTTGTTTATAGACAAAAAATGGCCGCTCGATAATGTCATGGATGTGGAAACGCTCAACGTCTGCGTAGGCATCAGTGATTTTCTCCGTCAGCCAGACACCTCTCATTGGCAGCCCAACCAAACGACACCCGTGATTATTTTGCACAATGGGACAAACCATTGGAGAGCGATTGTGTAAGCTACCCATGTCCTCAGCATCACTCGTCATACTCGCCTCGCACTCTTCGGGCTGGCTGGCGATCAACAAGCCAACGGGGGTCTTGAGTCACCCAAACGCCAATGGCCGAGGAAGTGCGCTGCTGCCCTTTCCATACGACGCGAAAGAGGAGTATTATCACGCGGAAGATGGCAACTATTACCTGATCCACCGCCTGGACGGGCCGACATCGGGTGTCCTTCTGATCGCCACAAACCAGACGCTCGCCGAGGCGCTCAGGCAGTGCTTTGAAGGGCGAAACGTTGAAAAAGTCTACTATGCTTGGGTCAAGGGATTTTTCCAAAAAAAGACGGGCACCTGGAAGCATTTACTGAAAAAAGAAAGGGGCGCCAATTCCGTTAAAATGCAGGTGGGCGGGTCTCTGACTGCCGAAACGCGCTACAAGTGCGTTGACGCGACCCGGACGCCATTAGGGACGTTTTCCCTGCTCGAGCTAACACCTTTAACGGGCCGCACCCACCAGTTGCGCATTCAGTGCGCCGAAAACCATACCCCCATATTGGGCGACGAAAGCTATGGCGATTTTGCACTCAACAAACGCCTCAAACAATCTGGCCTGCGTCGCCTCCTACTCCACGCCTATTCTCTAAAAATCCCACAGTATGCCATTGACGTGCAGGCCCCTCTCGGCGCCGACTTCAAAAGATGGGCCTAAGCGATGTTTTGATGCATCTGGCGGGATGGAACAGCTAATGATTGAGGTACTGTAGCGTAAACAAATAATGCTCGCTGTCGGTATTTTCCTCAAGCCAGGTATGTAAGTATTGCATCGTGTCTTCACTCTACAGAAAGTTATACTAAGTGTAACTTAACGTAGAGCGCCACGCAAGGAAATTTTTTATAAAAATCCCATTAGCTTTTTTTAAGCGGTACGCGTGGAACACGCTCCCTCGAATTACAATTGTTCGACGAGAATATGGGCCTCTTCAAGGATTTCGTAGACAAAGGGGTCGTTTTTGTAGTCGGCGTGGAACTTGATGGCGCAGATGCCAGCCGCAACCAGGATTTTGGCACAATGAATGCAGGGAAAATGCGTGATATAAGCCGTGGCTCCTGCGACGCTCACACCGCGTCGAGCCGCATCGGTGACGGCATTTTGTTCGGCGTGGACGGGGCCCAGATCATGGTCATCCCGTATGCGTGACGTGTGTGAAGTTCCCGGCAGCCAACCGTTGTAGCCAGCTGCAATAATGCGATGTGGGTGTTCGCCACTTGAAACCAACACGCAACCGACGTTGAGCCGCCCACAGGAAGAACGAGACGCAATGAGCATCGCCGTGGCAATAAAGTAGTCGTCCCACGAAGGGCGATTTGTCCATGAGCCAAGCAAATCAATCAACTCATTGAGCGAGCTCTTAAAAATGGCTTGCTGGGGCTCATTAATGTGCAGAGTCGTCATTATTCAAAAATAAAGGTTAAACGACCCACCTAGCCAAAACAGCTTGTCGTGAGTGCCGTGGTCATTGGCGACTCCGGCGCAACCATCATTGTTCATCGCGTAACGGATACCAAAACGGACATCCGAGAGCTCGTTGATTTTATAGACAAGGTCGGCCTGCGAGCCCGCGTAAATGTAGTCGTTTTTCCGCTTACCGCGCGCGCCGCCGTAAGCGTTGTTTGCCCAGAGCATACCGCCGTAAAAGCTCCATTCGAGGCTCAGCTTTTCGACAATGTAATCAGCGAGATCGATGACATAGCACGCCGAAAACTGCAATTTGTACTGCTGTTTGTCGATGTTGTAAGCGATTTCGGCCTTGGGTGACAGGGCGACATCGGCAATCACGCCGAGGTTAACCTCGTGGTATTTACCGAGATAGCCCGTGTTCGCATTCGGCATCCAGGCGTATTTGTAACCCACCTCCGAGGTGAACATTTCCGTAATTGGGTGGAAATACTTGCCGTAAAAATCAAATTCGTTGGAGGTGTCTGGGAAGTGACTGCGCGCCCAAGGTAAATTGCTCCATAGGCCGGCCCGCAAGGTTCCTTTCCACGGTGCATAATCGCCGTAGAGCTCAAATTGCGTTGAAGGCCCAGCCTGCTTGGCCCCCTCGTAAACGTACTCCGACTCATACCCGACGGCTGAGTGGACATTGATCCGTTGCCAAAAGCTCGTGACTTCGGGCCGGTCTTCTTTTGCAACATCAGCTGACACGATCAGCGAACTGAAGAGCAGTAAAAAGAATAATGGTCTCATAATGTATGTGGTACTCCCGTTGGGAGTCGAACCCAAATCCTCGGCTCCGGAGGCCGATATTCTGTCCATTGAACTACGGGAGCTCTTGAAGGCTGCCTAAAGCGTATGAAAACTCGTTTCGCGCTCCTTGAGGTGCCTCACGTACGTTGATGTACGCTACGGCAGGTCGTACACTCGCGCAAAGCCAAGTTTTGATACGCTTTAGACAGCTTTCAAGCTTCATTAAGGTTATCACTTTAACCTTAGAGTGAAATGCCCCTAGGTCAATCCAAAAGAAAAGGCTTTGAAAACTTACCTCAATCATTAGCGAAAATCGAGGCCTAGCGGTCTTTTTGATTTGCCTAAGCTGTTTTTTTATGAAAGCTCTCTTTTATGTGGAGTATTATCGTAGATGTTCCTGAAGCCATGCGTGTGGATGCTTTTCTCGCGCATCACTTTGAGGACATGAGCCGGTCGTACATCCAAAAGGCGATACGGGAATTGCGCATCAATGGCGTTCCTGCGCCTCAAAAGCAAATGGTCAAGATGGGTGACACAATCGAGGTGGAGATCGACGCCCCCACATTGACTCAGCTAACGCCATTTGACGGCGCCATCGACGTGCTTTACGAAGACGAGGACCTCATCGCCATCAACAAGGAGCCGGGCGTTGTCGTTCATCCCGGCAACGGGACTGGCAATGACACCGTTGTGGCGCGTTTGATTGCGAAAATTGGCCGCGAGCACCTCAGCGCATTGAGCGGTAACTTGCGCCCAGGCGTTGTCCATCGACTCGATAAAGATACGAGCGGCATTTTATTGTTCGCAAAGACCGACCGCGCCTACCTGAAGCTTATTGAACTCTTCGCCTCACGCGAGATCGACAAACAATACCTCGCCTTGGTTTCGGGAAAACCCCGCCTGCTCTCGGGCTGCATTCGGCTGCCCATTGGCCGCAATCCCGCCAATCGTACGCAAATGGCTGTGGTGGAAAACGGCAAACCGGCGAGGACCGATTGGGTGCTGGAAAAGTCTTTTGGGCCCTATTCGCTCGTCCGTTGTTGGCTGCACACGGGCCGCACGCACCAAATTCGCGTTCACCTGAGCGCGCTCGGCCATCCCATATTGGGCGACAAGGCTTACGGATACCGTCCGATACCGGGTATTTGTCCGCCGCGGATTTTGTTGCACGCCACGCGCTTGCAGTTGATTCACCCGTTTAAGCAAACTGAGCTGCTGATTGAGGCACCAATGCCACCAGACATGAATGCTAGTTGCGTTGCGTTGACGAGATGATCAAGAATACGGGGGCGCCGAGAAAGGCTGTGATGATGCCAATTGGCATCTCGCCAAAGACGTGGAGCTGTCGAATAAGCGTGTCGGCGGACAACAGCAACAGCGCGCCATAGAGCCAAGAGAGCGGCAAGAGAGTCTTATGTGTAGCGCCTGAGAGTAAGCGAACGGCGTGAGGCACGAGAATGCCCACAAACCCAATGACACCGCAAAAAGAAACGGCTGAGCCGACAATGAGAGACGAGAGCAACAAGACGCGTATCTGCTGCTTGCGAATATCTATGCCCAAAGAGAGGGCCTCTCCGTCGCCGAGCAAGATGGCGTCGAGCTCATGAGACATCGACAACAACAGGACGCACGGCAGGCCGCAGAGGAGCATCACCCATGTCGTCGTCGTCCAATCGACTGAACAGAGGCTGCCCAATGACCAAAATGTAAAATTGCGCAATTGTATCGTGTTGGAGTAAAAGAGAAACAGCCCAATGAGGCCGCTGCAAAAACTGTTTATAGCAATCCCTATCAGCAGCAAATGGTAGGACGGCGCGTATTTCTTTAACGTAAACAAATAGTAAATCAGGGCGGTCGTCAGGAGACCCGTAACGACACCGCACAGGCCGAAGAGAGAGGCGTGTATGGCTGCATCGAGGTACAAAATGGCCCCCAGCGCTCCCACGGCGACACCGGCCGACATGCCCGTCAAAAATGGGTCTGCGAGCGGATTTCGAAACAGGGCCTGCATGACAGCTCCAGCCACGGCAAGACCTCCGCCAACAAATATCGCCGACAAAAGACGCGGCAACCGCAATTGAAACAAAATAACGCGGTCAACCTCAGATAGGCCGAACTTGAGAGGGATGAAGACAGCACCCGTTTGCCACGCATAACCGAATAGAAGCAAAAATAGGGCGAGCTTCCAAAACAACCGCATCCTTTACCTTCTTCTCGCACCGAAATTGCGCGCCATCGGCGGTCTGGGTGACTCATTGCGCATGCGATAGGTGATGCGCGCCTTTTCGAGATCGTAGGGGCTCATTTCCATTTTAACGAGATCCCCGGTGGCGATTTTAATAAAGTGCTTGCGAAGTTTTCCGGAAATGTGGGCCAACACGATGTGGCCATTAGTCAGCTCGACGCGAAACATCGTCCCAGGGAGGACGGCTATAATTTTACCCGTTACTTCTATAATATCGTCATTCGCCATAAATGTTTTATACGCTGGTCGCTCGATTGAGGTATGTCAAGTGGATTTTTTCGACACAAGCGCGATGCAGTGTCTTTTCTCTGGACATCCGTGCCTCAGGTACTTAGAAAATAAAGCGTATGAACGTACACGAATATCAGGCAAAGATGCTTTTTGAGCAGTTTGAAATACCGATTCCGCGTGGAAAGGTGGCCAAAAATGAAGCCGAGGTGACCGCGGCGCTCGAGGCGTTTTCGAACGATGAAAAGATCGTTGTAAAGGCGCAAATCCACGCAGGAGGCCGTGGTAAGGGCGTCTTCTCCGATGGCTACAAGGGGGGCGTCCAGATTTGCGCGAACAAGGCTGACGCGAAGGCCGCCGCTTTGCGGATGTTGGGAAACACGCTGATCACGCATCAGACGGGGCCCGAGGGCAAATGCGTGCACGCGGTCTACTTCAACGAGTGCAGCCGGATTCAAAAGGAGTACTACCTCGCGATTCTGCTGGACAGAGAGCGTTCCGTGCCCGTCATTCTGGCCTCTACTGAGGGCGGCATGGACATTGAAAAAGTCGCCGCAACGACGCCAGAAAAGATCATCCGGACGCACGTTGACCCGCTAACTGGCCTCTGTGGGCATCAGTCGCGATCACTTGCCTTCGCTTTGGGGCTCGAAGGAACAGCCATCAAGTCTTTTTGCCAGCTACTGAGCGGCCTGTACCGCCTCTATGTAGAAAAGGACGCTTCATTGGTCGAAATCAACCCGCTCATTTTGACGCCCGAAGGGACCGTCCAGGCGCTCGATGCAAAGATCAATTTCGACGACAATGCCCTCTTTCGACAGCCCGAAGTGGCGGCCATGCGCGACCTCAACGAAGAGGATCCCAAGGAAACCGAGGCCTCGCGTTACAACCTCAACTACATCGCGCTCGACGGAAACATCGCCTGTATGGTCAATGGAGCCGGCCTGGCGATGTCGACCATGGACATCATCAAATATTATGGCGGCAACCCCGCTAACTTCCTCGACGTCGGTGGAGGCGCTAACGAAGAACAAGTCACGGCTGCCTTTAAAATCATCCAGAGCGATCCACGTGTCCAGGGCATCTTGGTCAACATTTTCGGAGGCATCATGCGCTGCGACGTCATCGCCAAGGGCATTCTCAATGCCGTCCAAGTAACTGGGCTGAAATTGCCACTCGTCGTCCGCCTCGAGGGCACCAACGTCAAGGAAGGCAAACAGCTCCTCGAACAGAGCGGTCTGAAATTGACCTCCGCCAACAACCTGGCCGATGCAGCTGAGAAAATTGTCAAACTCGTCAAAGAAAATTAAATTCAAAAACTATCAACAATCTGATACAAAAAAGACCTTGTCAAAATGAGCCTATAGCCAGGCCCGAGAAGCGAGGGCGACAGGAGCCTACTAACGTAGGTGACTTAGCCCGAACGACGAGAACGCAGCTAGAGGACATTTTGCCGAGGTCTTAATAACGCTATGAGCATTTTAATCAATAAAGACACCAGGATCGTGGTTGCTGGCATCACCGGCAAGGCAGGCGGCTTTCACGCCCAACAATGCATCGCGTACGGCTCTAAAGTCG
>MIDP01000008.1:16387-54000 GCA_001831095.1 Verrucomicrobia bacterium GWF2_51_19
TAACTCCAGGCAAGGGCGGCCAGCTCTTTGAAGCAAAGGTTCCCATCTTCAACACGATCGCCGACAGCGTCCGCCACGAAGGCGCCAACGCGGCTCTCATCTTCGTGCCACCCGCATTTGCAGCCGACTCCATTCTGGAGGCCATCGACGCCCAAATCCCCATCGTCGTCTGCATCACCGAAGGCATTCCCGTCCGCGACATGATTCCCATTAAGGCCAAACTCCGGCATTCCAAAACACGCCTGATAGGCCCCAATTGCCCGGGCATCATCACTCCAGACGCCTGCAAAATGGGCATCATGCCAGGCTATATTCATCGAAAAGGCACTGTCGGCGTCATCTCGCGCTCTGGAACTCTTACCTACGAGGCCGTCTGGCAACTCACTCAGCGCGGTTACGGGCAGTCCACGTGCATCGGCATCGGCGGCGACCCCATCGTCGGCACCACCCACCTCGACGCCGTTAAACTCTTTAACGATGACCCCGAAACAGAGGCCATCATTCTCATTGGCGAAATCGGTGGCTCCGCAGAAGAAGATGCCGCTGCTTACATTAAACAACACGTGAAAAAGCCAGTCGCCGCCTTCATCGCCGGCCTCACCGCACCCAAGGGCCGCCGCATGGGCCACGCAGGAGCTATCGTCTCCGGCTCCTCAGGATCAGCCCAGTCGAAAATCGATGCCCTGACCTCAGCTGGTATCGCTGTGGCACCCACTCCGGCAGAAATCGCCGAAACCCTGCTAAGGAATATGTAAAATGGTCTCTAGCGGCGTTCTCGTCGTTCGGGCTAGGTCACGTACCGCATGTACGCTCCCGTCGCCCTCGCTCCTCGGGCCTTGCTATAGAGCCATTTTTCAAATTCCTTAGCAGGGTTTATCAAACTAAAAATAGCGAATAAAGACAACGCCGTCTGCTTGCGTTTCGCATAAAAAAATGTTTCCTTGGTAGTTTTATGAAAGCGTTAACACCTATGATGCAGCAGTATATGGAGACCAAATCCCGTCTCCCGATAGGTACATTATTGCTATTTCGTTTGGGGGATTTTTACGAGTTATTTGAGGAGGACGCGGTTGAAGGGGCGCGGATACTGGGGATCACGTTGACGGCGCGCAATGGGTGCCCGATGGCTGGCATTCCCTATCACGCGTGGGAGGGGTATATCAACAAGTTACTGAAGGCCGGAAAGAAGGTGGCGATTTGCGAGCAGATGACCGAACCAGAGCCAGGCAAGCTGGTTGAGCGGGCCCTGACGCGCATTTTAACCCCGGGGACGATTTTGGAGGAGTCGCGGATGGAGGCGCAGCGCAACGCGTATCTGCTGGCGCTCGATGTCACCAAAGCGGGCCTGCAAGCGGCCTGGGCGGATCTCTCCACTGGGCAATTTTGGGTGGCGACGGACGAGAATGGGGGTCTGTTGTCTGTTATTTTCGCGCTGCAGCCAAAGGAGATTTTGTTACCGGAGTCGCATCGGGGCTGGAAAAATGTTGGTGGTGTCGAATGGGCGCCTTTTGAGGAGCGACTGCGAGAGCTCTGCCCTATTTCTGAATTGCCAGACTACTATTTCGACAGCGCCTCTGGCACGCGATCGTTACTGGAGCTGTTGGGAGTGTTAAATCTGCAGGGCTTTGGGCTCTCCGAAAAGCATCCGGCGTTGGGGACTGCTGGAGCCGTTATTCAGTACGCGACGGACAACCTCTGTCAACGTCCACAAAACCTGTCTGGTATCCGCGAATATTTTCCGAAAAAGGCACTGTCGCTAGACACGTCGACGTTGAAAAACCTCGAAATTTTTCAATCGGCACAAGGGGCGAGAGAGGGATCCCTGCTTGAGGCCATGGATCGGACAGTAACGCCAAATGGCGCTCGCCTGCTGGAAACATTCCTGGCAACACCGCTGTTGGAGTTGTCCGAGATTGAGCGCCGACAGCGCTGCGTGGGTGAGATGATCGACGAACCTGGCTTGAGCAGCCAATTGCAGGGATTTTTAAAAAACATCCGCGACATTCCCCGCATATTGAGCCGCCTGCAGAACCGCATTCGGAATCCACGTGAGTTGGGCGGCATTCGCGACACGCTGCAGGTCTTGCCATCGATTTACAAAATTTTGCAACAATTTCGGCAGGAAAATGTGGCGGCCTACACGACACGAGTATCGACCTTCGACGCATTGAAAGCGGAATTGCAGGCGGCTCTCAACGATGAGCTGCCTGGAGTGCTGCAAGAAGGAGGCATCATCCGTCGTGGCTACTCGGCGGAGCTTGATCGGATGCGCGACCTCTCGCAAAACAGCAAACAATGGCTTACGGACCTCGAGCAATCGGAACAGGCGCGCACGGGCATTCGGAACCTCAAAATCCGCTACAATGGCGCCTTTGGCTACTTTATTGAGGTGACGAAGTCGCAGCTCCACCTCGTGCCCGCGGAGTACATCCGCAAGCAGACCATGACCAATGCTGAGCGCTACGCCACAGAGGCGCTGAAGATCAAGGAGAAAGAGATTTTGGAGGCCGAGGGGACGATTCTGGGCCTCGAGGAAACGCTCTTTAGGGCCCTCGTCGAACGTTGTCTGCAGGAAAGCGCATTGCTGCGATCCACGGCCGACGCATTGGCAGAATTAGACGTTTTGGCTGGCTGGGCGTCGTTGGCACGCGACTGGAACTACTGCTGCCCGAAGCTAGACGACAGTTACAGTCTAGAAATTGAATCGGGCAGGCATCCGGTTGTCGAACAGCGAATACGGGCGTCTCGGCTAGGCATGGCAGGCGCGCATGCTTTTGTCCCCAACGACACACACCTCGACTGCTCCCAAACCCAGATTGCGCTGATCACTGGGCCCAACATGGCCGGCAAGTCCACATATATCAGGCAAGTGGCGCTCATCACGTTTATGGCGCAGGTGGGATGTTGGGTGCCGGCTAAAAGCTGTCGCATCGGGACCGTCGACCGCATCTTTTCACGCGTCGGAGCCAGCGATGAGCTCGCCCGCGGCAATTCCACATTCATGGTCGAGATGAATGAGACGGCTAACATTCTCAACAACGCGACGCCACGCAGCCTCATCATTTTAGACGAGATTGGACGCGGAACGAGCACTTACGACGGCCTCAGCATCGCCTGGGCAGTGATTGAACACCTACACGGCAATCAAGAATCCGGCCCGCGCACACTCTTTGCCACGCATTACCACGAGCTCACGCAGTTAGAGAAAAACCTCTCTCGACTTAAAAATTACTCGGTGGCCGTCAAGGAGTGGAACGAGGCCATTGTATTCGTTAGGCAGGTCGTAGAGGGCGCTGCAGACCGATCCTACGGCATTCACGTCGCTAGGCTGGCCGGGTTACCAACTTCCGTCGTCACGCGCGCTAAAACCATACTGTCTGAGCTCGAAAGCGAGGGAGCCCTCCTACAAAACGCCCTCAAACGCACCCTCCAGTCACGCCTCAATCAACGCCCCAGCGACCTCGAAAAACAACTCGAACTCTTCTGCGTGTGATATAGCGCCATGGCCTCGCTTGTTCAAAATCAGTGGCATTAATTTTACATAGGCATTTTGCATGTGAACAACTTCCGCAATGAAAGACCGTTGAAAAATGGTTCTATAGCAAGGCCCGAGGAGCGAGGGTGACAGGAGCGTACGTCGGTACGTGACTTAGCCCGAACGACGAGAACGCCGTGTGACATTTTGCAACGGTCTTTTTTTCTTTTCAAGCGCGACATTCCTGTTAGAGTATAGCGATTCATGCGAATCTTTGGAAGCATTTTAGGGTGTTTGTTGGGCGCTGCGGGTCTTGTTGCGGAAGAAAATGTGTGGCCATTGATGCTGCGCGAAAACCAGCACGATATCCAATTCGTGCCGCCCCTCACTCAAAACAAGGAAGGCAATCCCGACTGGACCGCCCTCCGGCCATTTACTCTGGCCGAGTGGTACCGGCAAGAGTCGAAGAGCGAGCTGCACTTCTTGTACCCGCTGTTTTCCTATTATAAAAAGCCAGACAACGTGCGCTGGTCGATCTTTACCCTCATCAACTACAGCCGCACAGGCCACGAAGATGGCGTCGCCGTCCGCGATTTTTCCATTTTCCCGATCTACTATTACCGCAATACCGGCTCGCCACATACTTCCTATGGCGGCGTTTTCCCCTTTGTTGGCCACGTTCAGAACTTTTTTGGCAACGACGCCATTACGTGGCGATTTTGGCCGCTCTTCATGTACACTGAAAATGATGGCGCCAAGCGTTACGGATTTCCTTACCCCATCTTGAGGGGACAACGAGGACCCAATGCCGGCGGATTTGCGGTCTGGCCGCTCTTTGGCCATTTCTGGGTCAAGGACAAGTATGATTACGCGTACAAGTTTTGGCCGCTCATGTACGTTCGCCGCGACAAACTCAACGAGCCCATTCCAAGTCTCAAAAAGGGCTTTATCCCTTTTTACACTTACGAGCACAGCAGCAATGTCGAGAGCCTGACCTGGTGTTGGCCCTTCTTTGGCTACACGGATGAGTGGGACCCGCGCTACCACGAGACACGCTATCTCTGGCCTTTGCTCGTCCAGGGCCGAGGTGATGAAAAATACGTCAACCGCTGGGCCCCCTTCTACACTCACTCTTTCCGCGACGGCAAAGACAAACAATGGCACGTTTGGCCATTCGCAAAAACCCTCACCTGGGACGTCGGTGATATCCACATGGTTCAGGGCCAGTTTCTCTATTTCTTTCTCTGGTCGCAAAAACAAATGTCCCTCGTCTCGCCCGACTCGCCTTTCGCCGAACGAACGCACCTGTGGCCCTTTGTAAGCTATTGGGACAATGGCGCCGGCATCAAACAAGTCCAATTGCTCAGCCCACTCGAGCCCTTCTTTCAACACAACACCACCATTCGCCGGCTCTATTCGCCCCTCTTCGCGCTCTACCGATACAACCAATGGGCGCCGCACGCCTCCGAGCACCGCCTCCTCTTCGGCCTCTTTTCAGCCAAAGCAACGCCAGAAGAGAGCGCTGTCAACGTTGGCCCTCTCGTCGGGTTTTCCCGCAATAAACAAAACAACAAGAAGAGCTTTCAACTCCTGAAGGGCCTCTTCGGCCTCCACAAAGACGGCAAAAATACGCAATGCCAGGTACTTTGGATGAAGTTCGGCCCCTCTAAGTCCGGCGCAAAATAGCGCAAAAATGTGTTTCGCGCTCCGCCGACTGGCTTACGTACCATCGTACGCTACGCCAGATCGTACTCGCGCAAAGCCACATTTTTGCATCTATTTTGCGCCGGACTTGAGCACAACAAATTAAATACCAACGCCAATTAAACAATGAAGTGCAACACTCGTCCTAGCGCGTGCGTTGCAGTTAAATTTCCCTCACAGCTCCTAGCGATTCCAGACCCTCTCTCAACGTATCGAAGAAAGAATATGGATGCTCTCCCACGACAGTCAATTCATTGAAGGCGTTTTGGAGTCCATCTATGCGTTCTTTCTCTGAATATAGCCACTCGAGAGGCGTCAACCCATCATCATTTATACTATTGATGCCATCCGCCGATTCATCGAGCCATTGTTGTAAGTCTAGCAAGAGTTGAAAGGCAGGATTAATCTCCATAGGTTCATTTTCTGTGATAACTAGATATTGATGCCAACGGAAATCAACCTCGAAATGAAATGCGTGTAGCTCAGCCTCTCGAAATCCTCGCAGCCCCTCATAATTGTTAAGTTCTTCTCTTTCTGGACCAACTAAGTCATTCATGAGAACGTTAAAGGTTCTTAATTGACCAACTCCATCGCCAGGCTGCCCTATGAGATGTGCATGGAGATGAGTCCAAAGGAATATGGAGATTATTAGAGTTTTTTGTATTATTTTCATGCAATTTTTATACACAGCAAATTATATGCCAACATTGCTTCGCTCCGCTTGGTAGCGACGATTCATTGTTGAATTGGCGAAAGTTTCGCTAATGATTGAGGAAAATGTGGCTGTGCGGGTTAACGACTTACAACGCCATAAGACCGTTGAAAAATGGCTCTATAGCAAGGCCCGAGGAGAGAGGGCGACAGGAGCGTACGTTGGTACGTGACTTAGCCCGATCGACGAGAACGCAGCTAGAGACCATTTTGCAACGGTCTTACAAAAAGCGGAGGTCGTTTTGATAAAAAAGCCGTACATCATCGATGCCGTAGAGGAGCATGGCGATGCGCTCGATACCTGCCCCGAAGGCGTAACCGCTCCAGACATGTGAATCGTAGCCAACGGAGTCGAAGACAGCGGGATCGACGATACCGCAGCCCAAAATCTCTATCCACTGATTGCTGAGAGCGCCCATGTGGGGGGATTTTAAATCGAGTTCGAAGCTGGGTTCGGTGAAGGGAAAGAAGCTGGGGCGCAGGCGAATTTCAACCTTGTTGCCAAACAGTTCTTTGAGAAAGTGGTCGAGGACATCCTTGAGGTCGCAAACCGTGACACCCTTATCGACATAGAGGCCCTCAATTTGGTGGAAACAGGCGCTGTGAGTGGCGTCAACGGTGTCTCGGCGAAAGACGCGGCCCGGGGCGATAATCCGTAACGGCGGCGGATTTTTCAACATCGCCCGGATCTGGACGCTCGACGTGTGTGTACGCAAGATGTACTGTTCATCGGCCTTTTTATTGACGTTGCCCATTTTGAGCTGTTTTGGGAAATAGAGGGTGTCCTGGGCATCTCTCGCCGGGTGGTCTTGGGGAATGTTGAGGGCGTCCAAGCAGTACCATTCCGACTCAATTTCCGGTCCTTCCGCAACCACAAACCCAATTTTTGCAAAAATCTCCGTCAGCTGATTTCGTACCTGCGTCAGTGGATGGAGGCGGCCACGCTTGTCTCGCGTTGGCAAATTCGGGTCAACGGGTGTGCCCAACACGGCTTTGCGCTCCTGGGCCTCGATCTCCACCAAACGCTCATTAAAAATGGACTCCAGCTCCTTTTTGACCTGGTTAATGGCTTGCCCGGCAGCCGGACGTTCCTCCGGCGGCAATTTCCCAATACCCTTAATCACCTGTGTCAGGGCCCCGTTCGCGCCCACCAACTTCGCCTTGTAAGCCTCAAACGCCGCCCGAGTTGTGGGCCGTCCCGTTTTTGCCTCTATGAGTATTGTGTCGATGTTCATGTTGGAATCCGAAAGCTATACAAAATGATTTTTTCAATCGTCTCATTTATCAAAAGGAATTTTTCATGAAACGCAAAAGTTTATTTCGATAAATGCGCGCCACACCATCTGTTTTGCAGGAAAATCTTGACTTATTGCTAAAATTGCCGGATAGTTATTGCTAAAATTGCCGAATGGCTATTGCTAAAATTGCCGGATAGTTATTGCTAAAATTGCCGGAAATGGAGTTAAAAAATCATGTACGCTCGATGGCAAAATGAATCTCTGAATATGGCCTTAAAAATAAGGAGAGTTGTCATACTCGAGGGGGCTAGACAATGCGGGAAAACGACCCTAGTTAAGCAATGGATGTCGACGAACGCAACTTACAGAACGCTCGATGATGCCAATATTCTATCCGTTGCGCGGAGCGACCCCATGGGGTTTGTTTCTCACGACCAACGCTTGATGATTATTGACGAAATTCAAAAGGCGCCCGAATTGCTATCGGCCATCAAAAAGAAAGTGGATGAAGATACGCGGCCCGGGCAATATCTATTGACGGGGTCAGCAAACATTCAAAGCCTTCCCGGTGTCAATGAGTCGCTTGCTGGGCGCGTTCGAAAAGTTCGCCTCAGGCCACTAACGGTCGGGGAAACACTCAATCATACACCTTTGTTTTTAGAAAAGGCGTTTAACGGAATGTTTGTTGATCGTTCGGCTGAAAATTTACGGGGGGAAATTGTGGACATGGCCTTCCAAGGTGGATTTCCAGAGGCCTTGAACGCAACGCATAGCAAGTTCTGGCATAAAGACTACATAGCAGCATTGCTCGAACGCGACTTGAAGGATATTGCCAATATTCGCCGAAAAGACGCCATGCGCGCTCTGTTGGAAGTTTTAGCCGCATGGTCAGGAAAGTTCATGGATATGTCGGCCATCACCGCAGGGCTCTCCATACAGAGACATACCGCAGAGTCGTACCTGAACGCACTGGAAGCCTTGCACCTCATCGAAAGGGTACATGCGTGGACAAAAACAGACTATGAAAAGGCGGCCAAGAAAGATAAGCTCTTTATGACCGACACAGGGATGATGACAGCTCTTTTAAAGTGGAAAAAAGCCAACGTTCTCTTGAATGGCGATCAGGTTGGCAAATTGATAGAAACCTTTGTGTTTACTCAGCTGATTGCAGAAGTGGAGACCTTTGGCGAGCGTTACCAACTTTACCATTACCGAGACAGAGACCAACGCGAAATAGACTTTATTGTCGAAAGAGATGATGGGGCTATGCTAGGCATCGAAGTAAAAGCTGGAAGCAATACTTCTAGGTCCGACGCAAAGCACTTAGCGTGGTTTAAAAACAACATTGCAAAGGGTCGACCCTTTATTGGAGTTGTTCTCAATACAAATCCGATGACGTTTTCTCTAGGCGAAGGCCTATTCAGTGCGCCTATTTCAGCTTTATTTTAGCTCACTACTCTTTCCTGTAAATCTTCTTGATTAGAAAGCGCGGCCGCCCCTGGACAGTGTGGTAAGCGCGGCCGAGGTATTCGCCGAGGAGCCCGATACCGAAGATTGCAAAGCTCAGCAGCCACGCAATGAAGCTGTAAGCGAGCAAGGTGAAGGTTTCATCGAAAAACAGGTTGACGATGCCGACCAACAACAGGATCGACGTAATGCCGACCAAGAAGAGGCCCAAAAAGGTAAAGAGCTGCAGCGGCAGTAAACTGAAGCCGGTAAAGAGGTCAAAATTGATTCGCATGAGTTTTGCGATGCCGTACTTCGACTCTCCTTCGGCGCGTTCGTGGTGTTCGACACCGACTTCGGCAGGATTGCCAGCAAACTTACGTCCGAGAACAGAAATAAAGATCGAGCGCTCGTGAGACGCGTTGATGGCGTCGACGATTTTTCGGCTATAGGCACGCAACATACAGCCCTGATCCGTCATGTCGATGCCCGTTGCCCAATGCCGTATGCGGTTGTTGAGTTTCGATGTCCAAGTCCGAAACCACGAGTCCTGCCGATCTTTCCGATAACTGCCAACATAGTCATGGCCCTCTTCGAACTTTTTGAGCACGACAGGGATCTCTTCTGGCGGATTTTGCATGTCGGCGTCGAGGTTGACAATCACCTCGCCCTTCGCCTCTTGAAATCCGGCCGCGATCGCCATGTATTGGCCGTGATTGCCGTTCAAGTCGACGATGTGGACAATGTCCGGGCGGTCCTTAAAACAGTTTTCCAAAAATTTTATGGAGCTGTCGGAGCTGCCGTCATTCACCAATACCAACTCATATGGCTTGCCGTAAGCGTCCATAACGCTCGTGACGCGCTTGTACATCTCTGGCAACACACACTCTTCATTGTATATCGGAATTACGACGGATATATAGGGCTTGTTCATGATGCTACGAGGCAGTCGACGGAGCGCGAAACGCATTTTGGCGCCATTTTGCACCGGTCTATAATTGGTAAAAACTTGCATGACCATTGTCAATCTTTCTCGTCTCAAAAAAACCGTCCACCTCTTGTGAATAACTTTTTTAATATCGCGCTTGAAAAAATACGAAAACACTAGATATTGTTATGCATTCGCTCATCAACCACAATATGTAGTGGTTTTTGCAAAAGCATATTTTTTAACACAAGTCATTCATTATGAAACAAATCATCAAACGCGACGGCAGTTTGGAGCCTTTTAATCCAGAAAAAATCACTCGGGCGATTGAGAAAGCGGCCTCCGCGACTCAAGAGTTCAACAAAAATATCGCCAAAGCGCTTTCCGATAAGGTGGTGACTTGCTTGAGCGAGTTCGCCGACGAACGTGGCGCCGTCAGCTTGGAAAGGGTTCAGGATCAGGTTGAAGACACCCTCATGGACTCAAGGTATAAGAAGACGGCCAAGGCCTACATGCTCTATCGCGAGCAGCATGCGACCTTGCGCGAATTCTTAAAAAACGCCAACCTCGACATGGTCGACTCCTACCTCCACAACCTCGACTGGCAGGTCAATGAAAATTCGAACATGACCTACTCGATTCAGGGCCTCAACAATTACGTCGCGTCCAAGATCAGCAAACATTACTGGCTCAACAAGATTTACACACCGGAGATCCGCGACGCCCACAGCAACGGCGACATCCACATCCACGACCTCAACATTCTGTCCGTCTACTGCGTTGGCTGGGACCTGCGTGACCTCCTCTTGGCTGGCTTTACGGGCGTTTCGGGCAAAGTGGAGAGCGGACCCGCCAAGCACCTGCGGACGGCCCTTGGGCAGATCGTCAACTTCCTCTATACCCTTCAGGGGGAATCCGCGGGCGCCCAGGCCTTTTCGAACTTCGACACGCTCCTGGCTCCATTTATCCGCTACGACAGACTCGAGTATTCACAAGTCAAGCAGACGATGCAGGAGTTCGTTTTCAACATCAATGTTCCGACGCGCACCGGTTTTCAGACGCCTTTTACGAACATCACGATGGACCTAAACGTCCCAAAGATATATGCCGACCAAAACGTCATCATCGGCGGCAAGACGATGCCCGAGACCTACAAGGACTTCCAGAGCGAGATGGACATGATCAACAAGGCCTTTTTCGAGGTCATGATGGAAGGCGACAAGAGCGGCCGCGTCTTCACCTTCCCGATTCCCACGTACAACATCACCAAGGATTTCGATTGGGACAATCCTGAACTCAAAGGACTGTGGAAAATGACCGCCAAGTACGGCGTCCCCTACTTCTCCAACTTCATCAATTCCGACATGAACCCGGAAGATGCCCGATCGATGTGCTGCCGCCTCCGCATCGACAACCGTGAACTCGAGTATCGCGGCGGCGGTCTATTTGGCTCAAATCCACTGACGGGCTCCATCGGCGTCGTGACGGTCAACCTGCCGCGCATCGCCTTTCTCGCAAAAGACAAGACAGCCTTTTTCAAGCAGTTGGAAAACGTCATGACGGTCGCCAAAAACAGTCTCGAAATTAAGCGCAAAGTGCTCGAACAGTTCACCGACAATAACCTCTACCCTTACGCCAAATTCTACCTCAGGGACGTCAAGGCGCGTTTCGGTGTCTTCTGGAAAAATCACTTCTCGACCATTGGCCTGATCGGCATGAACGAGGCCTGCACCAACTTGATCGGCACCGACATTTCCTCTCCAGAGGGCAAGGCGTTTACACTGGAAGTCATGCAGTTCATGCGTTCCAAGATTCTCGCCTTCCAAAAAGAGACCGGCAGCAACTACAACCTGGAGGCGACACCGGCCGAAGGCACCTCGTACCGTTTGGCCAAGCTCGATAAGGAAACGCTCGGCAGCATTCAGTGCGCCAACGAGGACGATTACCGCTCGCGCCAAGCTTGCCCTTATTATACGAACTCGACGCAATTGCCCGTCAACCACACGGATGACATTTTTGAAGTCCTCGACCACCAAGATGACATCCAGACCAAGTACACGGGCGGAACCGTTGTCCACATCTTCGCCGGCGAGCGCATCCACAGCCTCGAGACTATCAAAAACCTCGTCAAAAAAATCTGCACCGAGTACCGCCTTCCCTACTTCACCTTCACACCCACCTTCAGCACTTGCCCGAGTCACGGCTATATCAACGGAGAACACTTCCAATGCCCAACCTGCGGCGCCGAATGCGAAGTCTACTCTCGCGTCGTCGGCTACATTCGACCCGTCAAACAATGGAACGAAGGTAAAAAAGAAGAGTTCGCCAACCGCAAAACCTATTGTGTCGAACAGCCAACCGTGCACACACGAGAGCGCGAAGCTGTGCTGGTGTGAGTTCAACCGGAAACCTATTTCTCGCTGTCCACTGGAGGCAATAAGTTCGTTGTCCATCGGAGTTTGCTTCGGTCGAGCACGTAAGTGCACTCCCTTCAGCAAATCCACAGACGCCTGCTTCTTGCCTCCTTTATGCCGCGAAAAACACTTAAAAACATTTTTTATGTTTCGCAAGAAAAAGTGGCTTGTTGTTGCCTTTACTGGAATTGGCCTATTTTTATTTTTTCACGCAAAAGCGACGTTTTTCGTAAAAAATACGATTGATTTTAAATTAAAACCATTCATGTTTATTACGAATCAAATAACAAACATGGGCAAAAGGCAACAGCTATTTGAACTCGCCGCCTCGCAATCTGGCTATTTTACAGCAAAACAAGCCGTTCAGGTTGGATTTTCCCGTAGAATGCATACCTACTACAAACAAAACTGTCTATGGCTTGAAATCAATCGGGGGCTGTTCCGCCTGGTTCAATTTCCTCATTCTTCAAACGAAGATTATGTGCGGTTGTCTCTGTGGAGTCGGAATCGCGCAGACGAACCTCAAGCCGTTTTTTCGCACGATTCCGCACTTGCAATACACGAACTCAGTGACGTTATGCCAGCTCAATTTCACATCACCGTTCCTCTAGGCTTTCGAAAAACAATACCCAAAGGCTGTGTTTTTTACAAAGACGCCATATCACCTGATGAAAAGGAGCTGAGGGAAGGATTTTTTGTCACTACACCGCTTCGGACGATCGTTGACTCAGCTGAATCCCACCTGAGCATCGATTATCTTGAGCAAGCTATCCAGGAAGCTTGTGATAAGGGAATGATTCAGCTCATCGATATTTTAAGTGCTGAAATGTCAACAAAAGCTAGAGCAAAAATCATGATGATCGTGAAAAATATGCGGGCGAGAAATGGCTATGGCAAGTGATTCCACACAATATGCAGACGCGAATGCCTTCAGACGAGCGCTGGAGGATAGGTTGCAAAATGTTGCACGAGAGCGCTCGATTCCGTTAGAGCGATTGCGAAAACGGATTACGTTTGATCGTCTTCTAGCGCGCTTATTTGATCGGCGTAACCCGAAGCCACAATGGATCTTGAAGGGCGGGTATGCTTTAGAATTTCGGTTTCACAACATTGCAAGAACAACAAAAGATGTCGATTTTTCCATGCCACATAGTCACAATGCGGATGCATATACCATTCGCACGCTCCTTCAAAATGAGGCCAAAAAGGACTTGTCAGATGGGTTTGTTTTTTATATTGGCGTTCCCGTTGTAGAGCTTGCGCAGGCAGTGTATGGCGGATGGCGCTATCCTGTAGAGGCGAGAGTTGCCAATAGGGTTTTTACAAAATTCCACATCGATGTGGGCCTTGGCGATGCAGTTATTTCGGAGGTGGAATGGAAGCAGGGTGAAGCGAGTTTGCAGTTTGCTGGCATAGAACCAGCATTTGCAGCCATCCTGCCGTTGGAGCAGCATTTTGCCGAAAAAATACACGCGTTTTCGTACCCGCGAGATAAGCGGCCGTTTTCACGCATCAGAGACCTTGTAGACTTAGTCCTGATCATCGAACAAGGCTTGCCTGAACCACAACAAGTCCTATCCGCTATAAAAGCCACATTTGAACGTCGCAACACACATAACTTCCCTCAAACGCTTGAGCCACCGCCGATTGCATTAGGAGCGGACTATAAACAATTAGCTGCCGATTGTGGGGTTACGAAAAAGACAATGGCTGAAGCGTTTGCTTTTTTGCGAGAATATTGGGTGGTTATAACCCAGTAGAGGGTTTTTTATGAAAATTGGTGGTTTACACAAGTGTTCTTACATCGACTATCCTGGCAATATGTCGGCGGTGGTCTTCGCTCAGGGGTGTCCGTTGAGATGCCCCTATTGCCACAATCCGGAATTGCTATCAGAGGGCGTCGAGGGGCGCGTGACGGAAGATGCTGTTTGGGATTTCCTAAAAACGCGCGTGAGAAAGTTGGACGCTGTGGTTGTCACGGGAGGCGAGCCCTGCATGCAGCCGGACCTCATGACATTTTTGGAGAAAATTAAAAAACTCGGCTTTTTGATCAAGCTGGACAGCAACGGATATTATCCAAAAATCCTCAAGGCCATTCTCGACGCCAAGCTCGTTGACTACGTGGCTATGGACGTCAAGGCGCCGCTCGACAAGTACCAAGAAATCACTCGGTCCGACGTTTTGCCAGAAAACATCGCCCAAAGCATTCAGTCTATTAAGACATCCGGCATCGATTGCGAGTTTCGGACGACCGTTGTCCGCTCACAACTCTCCGAGGCCGACCTCCTCGAAATTAGCAAGCTCGTCGCCGGCCACAGGTATTTTTTACAAAAATTCGTCCCAACCAAGCCCCTCGACAAACGTTTTCTAAACGAATCCACCTACTCCGACTCTGAATTCGCCGCCCTCTGCGAACAACTCAAGACCATCGTCCCACTGTGCGATGTGCGGTAAAGCCAGTTCCGCGCGGTCCCAATAAAAAAAGCTGTCGTAGCTCACGGGTAAGTAACGCTGAAAAGACTTCATGATTAAAAAACTAAAGCGCTACTTTAGTTTTTGCATAGAAAAGTAAAGTACCGCTTTAGTTTTTAAGAGCATTTTTTGTTAACAAAATGGCTGAATGGATCTTTTTGCATTCTTTATCCAGTCGGACCATTGAACCGTGAACAACTGGCGCTGCCGCGGTCGGGATGCTGCTTAGCCAGAACGCCGAACCCAATGAAAAATTGCCAAAATTCCTCAGGGAGCGCACAACGATAGGCCATTTTGCAACTGTCCTAGGTAGGCTAAAAAGTCTGCGAGATTGGCCACGATGCGATCGTCTTTGAAGATCGACGACTGTACATTGGATATTAAAATGGATTTTTGCGTCTGAATGAGCGGAGCTGTGGCCTTGAGTGATTCAAAAAACTTTTGATTTTCCATGCTGGACAGTTTTATCTCGATCGCCCAAGTCGTTTGGCCGAACTCGAGGACGAGGTCGATTTCCTTGCCGTCGACTGTTCTTAAAAAGGAGGCTTCATAGGACACGCCCTTTTGTTCCAAAACACCTAAAATCTGTTCGATGACAAAGCCTTCCCAAGAATGTCCCACAAAGGGCCTCGAAAGTAGGTCTTTGTCGTCGCTCACCTTTAGTAACGCATGGAGCAAGCCAGAATCGCGCCAATACACCTTAGGGCTTTTAATCAGTCGTTTTTTAATGTTTTTCGCAAAGGGTGGCAAGAGGCGCAACAAAAAGGCCCCTTCGAGAAATTCCAGGTAGCTCTTGACCGTTGGATGCGTGATTCCCAGGCTCTTACTGAGCTGGGAGGCGTTGAAAATCTGCCCGTGGCAATGCGCCAACATCAGAAAGAGCTTTTCTGTCAATTTTGCTTGCGCGTGTAACCCCCAATTTGGCAAATCCCTTTCGGCGAGACTCCTGAGGTAATTGTGATGCCAAACCGCGTAATTAGCGGGAAACAGAAGTCCATCTGGATAGCCGCCTCGCAACCAAAGTTCCTTCATGTTTGGGTACTCATTGAGCGTAAGTGGCCCCAACGAAACCCTCGCAACCCTACCCGCAAGGGATTCCGACACGTTTTTTAGCAGATGTGGGGAGACGGACCCAAGAATAATAAACTTACCGAACCGGCCTCTGTCCTGGTCGATGGTGGCGCGCAGTTTTTTAAAAAGGGCGGGGCGCTCTTGTGCTTCGTCTAAAATGACGGGGGTTGTGGATGTCAGTACGCTTTCCCACTCAAGATCGAGCCGCATCCATTCACTGTCTTGCTCCAAATCAAAGTAGAGCGGCGAATACGTTTTGGCGAGCGTCGTCTTGCCGCATTGTCTCGGACCAATAAGTGTGACTGCGGGAAACTGCTGGAGTAATTGTGTCAAGTAGGGCGAAATAGCTCGATGAATCATGCTGTATTGTATTTTTGAAAATCCATTTTCAATTTGCAAGATCAAAATCTGGTTTTTCAAGTTTTGTTAGGTAGGATGGCCTTTACTTTAAAAACATTCGACGATAAAAAAACGCTCACTACACCCGCCCTTGCCGATGGGGATCTTGACGAAGCGGCGGCATCGCGGACAATAGCCCGTGTAGGCGGTTTGATCCTTATTGCGATAGAGGCGGCCGTAGGCTCCGCATTTGACAAAGTTGACTCCTAAAAACGGTTTTTTGTCTCGACCTTCACTGTTTTTGTCAACATTCATTATCTTTTAAATCGGCTCTAAAATCAATTTATGGAATTTTTGGAGGCTTGTCAGTTTTTATTTCAACAACCGACGCACAAGCATGGGCTCGGGCGCATGGAGCGTTTTTGCAAAACAAATGGCCTCGTGTGGCCGAAAAACAGCATTCACATTGCGGGAACAAACGGTAAGGGCTCGACGGCTGCCCTCCTGGAAAACAGCTTCCGCACGGCGGGTTACAAGACAGGACTGTTCACATCACCGCACCTGATTTCGCCATGCGAGCGCATCCAGATCGATCGCAACAACATCGACGAAGGCCGTTTTGCCGCACTCACGACACGCTTAAAGTCTCTGCCGGGCGCCGATTCGCTCTCGTTTTTCGAGCTCTTGACGGCGATGGCGTTTCTCGTTTTTGAAGAAGAGCGGCCCGACATCTGCATTTTCGAAACAGGCATGGGTGGCCGACTCGACGCCACCAACGTGATAGATCCGCTATTGACAATCATTACATCGATCGGATTGGACCACACGGAGCATCTGGGCGACACCGTTGAGGCCATTGCGCGCGAAAAGGCTGGTATTCTCAAGCCGGGAGTCCCCTGTATCCTCGGCGACTTACCACGAGAGGCAGACAGGGTCATTGCAACCATCGCGGCGGAAAGGGGTGTTCCGTTGTTTCCCATCGACACGGCCATACGACCAGCAACGTCGCTAAAGGGCTGTTATCAATGGAAAAACGCCTCCATGGCAGTGCTCGCGGCCCAATGCCTAAAAAAGCTTTTTCCAAAGCTCGCAAACACCATTGATTTGGCCCTCCAGACAACCTATTGGCCGGCTCGGTGGGACGTTAGAAGCGTCGCGAGCAACACCGTCATTCTCGACGTAACACACAACGAAGAGGGGCTGCAATACCTCCTGAAGGACCTCAGGACCTTCAATCGAGAGCATAGCAAGCCGCACCTCCTGTTTTCATGCAAGGGAGACAAGACCTTCTTTATTCCTGCACTGGCACCCTACGTCGCATCCATGACCTTCACCCACATTCTCAGGCCCGGCGGCTGTCCGACAGCAACAATGGCCGACGTCGCCCGCAATTGCTTTGATGGCGCCATCGCCGTGACGGATGACGTCGTGACACCCATTCAGACGGCCGCCAATGCCACTTTTCTCGTCACGGGATCCTGCTTTTTAATCGAGCGAGTCGCCGCTATTTTTTAATGAAACACACAACTCCAGAAACGTTAGCCCTCGTTCCACAGGCCGTCGCGCTGCAATACAAGGTAGTACCCTCACACGAGAACATGGATGCACTCGTCTTGTGGAGCGATGGTAGCTTATCGGCGCAGCAAAAAACGCTCTTGCGCGCGCAACTCCACTGTGATTTTAAGCTCCGCATCGCCGAAACGGCCGTCATCGAACGTTGGTTGAGTTTTTATTACCGCTGCCCTCCCTCGTCCGAACCCGCTCAAAAAACGACGCTTCTGGACACTCCTGAACGCCCCTTAATCGACCTCGCCATCACCGAAGGGGTCTCCGATATCCACATTGGCCGCGACATCTTTTTTCGCAAACACGGCTTGTTCCGCAAACAAGAGCTCATGCCCACTCCACAGTTGATCCGGCGGTTGAAATACCTCGCCCACTGCGACGTCAACGACAAGTACGTCCCCGAAGACGGCCATTTTTTCTACATATGGGGCGAACAGACTTTTGACATTCGCCTGTCCAAGGTTGAGTCGACGCATGAAACATCGATCGTCCTACGCATTCTCAATAACCAATCCCTCGATCTCGAAAAACTGGGCATGCCCAGGGACATTTTGTTATCGCTGTTGGCATTGCTCTCGCAGACGGGCCTGCTCTTGATCACTGGCCCCACTGGCAGCGGAAAAACAACAACCGCCTGTTCGCTCCTCGCCCACCTCAATCGAAGTGATCTCAAAATCGTCACCGCCGAAGACCCCATTGAGTACGTCATTGACGGCGTCTGTCAGTCCATGGTGTCGCCACAGGCCTCCTTCGCACAACTGATCAGGCAATTCCTGCGGCAAGACCCCGATATCCTCTTTATTGGCGAAATCCGAGATGCCGAAACAGCCGAATCCGCATTTTCAGCCGCACTCACAGGCCACCTAGTCATCAGCACGCTCCACGCAGACAACACTGACACATGCCTACTGCGTCTCCGCGAATTGGGTGTCTCGCAGGAAGTCGTACAGGCGGCCCTACTCGCCATCCTCAATCAAAAGCTAATACCGATTGCTGGAGGCGTTGAGCCGCGGTTTTCCCTAGCCTTTGCGAATGAGCAATTTACAAAATAGAAAAATGAACGCCGCTAGAGGCCCTTGCGCGGTCTTTTCACAATGAAGCATTCCAAAAAGCAGAGGGCCGAGGCTGCCAAAAACCAGAGATAGCGGTCGATCGCCTCTGGCTTGACTTGCGCCGACAGCTCTTGGTCCGGAATACCCTTTAGCCCCGATTCGTAAACCTGATGCAGGCCATCGCCGTTGCCCAAATTGACAAAAAAGCCGCCAGTCTTGTCTGCGATGGAGGTGAGCGTTTGAACATCCAACTTCGTTTTTACAAAAGCGCCACTCGCGTCTTTGAGAAAGTCCGTGGAGCCGTCTGGCCGCCGCAGAGGAATCAATTCTCCCTTCTCCGTCCCCACGCCCACGGTAAAGATTTTAAGGTCGTCCTTGACGCTTTCTGCGAGCGCTACGCCCTGTCCTTCGAGATCTTCGCCATCGGTGATCAAAATGAGAATCTTGTGATTGGCGTCTTTAGAAAATGCCGTAAGGGCCTCACGAATGGCCGCCGACACGTCTGTTCCAGGCACCGGAATGATATCGGTGTCTAGGGCCTCTAGCGACTGTCGAAACGCGTCGTAATCGGCCGTCAGCGGACATTGCAAAAAGGCCTGACCCGCAAAGGCAACGAGGCCAACGCGGTCGCCCTTCAACCCGCTTAGGAGGTCTACGATGGCCAACTTCGACCGCTCCAAACGATTTGGCTTGTAGTCTTCGGCCAACATGCTTTTAGAGGTGTCCAGCGCAAAGAGAATATCGATGCCCCGCGCCCGAGTCTCGACAAAACGTGAGCCCCATTGCGGCCTCGCGAGCGCCAAGATTAAGAAAATCAGCCCTAACATCCACAGCCCCGCCTTCAGCTTTCGTCGCCCTTCGCTCACACATAACAACTTCGGCAGCAAATTGACGGAAACAAACTGCTCCATTCGGCTCCGCCGGCCGCGCTCGAGCCAAATGAACCCAATAATTCCACCTGCTATCACAAGCGGCAACAACCACAATACACCTGTCCACGCGAATTGCATAAAATATTCAGCAGACTAAATGACATATCCTCGTCGCGCAATAAGAAAAGGCTCTTGACTAGCAGCGTTTGAATTTTGGGAGAGAAGAAAAGATAATCTCTGCGAGATTATCCATTCTATGATTAAAGCGAAACTCGCATTTTGGCGCTGATCTTTTACCGCATGCGTCTTGCCTCATTGGCCTTCGGGACTGTCCAGAAAACCATTTGTTATCGGTCTTATGTCGTTGGTATTCATTTAATTAAAGACCTGTGTAAAATGGATGCAAAAATGTGGCTTTGCGCGAGTACGATCTGCCGTGTTAGTGGCCGTGCTGACCATCCAGCTTCGCCAATTTCTTTGCGAAATATAAAAATGCATGCATTTTTGTGTTTCGCTTTAAAGTTTTTTTGAGAGGGGGTCGGGGAGAGACTTTTTTTCAAAAAAGTCTTTCCCCGTGGCCAGTCGACGGAGCGCGAAACACATTTTGGCGCCATTTTACACAGGTCTTTGAAACATTTTTTAAAGTTCCCTGTTGACATCGACCCAAGAAGTTTTTTAACGTCAAGTCTTGGTTGAGGTAAGAACCTTACAGACAAAATTATGAAAAATACATTCAAAGCAATTGTTGGTCTCTTGGCAGTTTGCGCAGCGAGCTCCGTGTTCGCCGCCGCACCCGCTAAAGAGAATAAAAGTGGTGAAGACATCTACATCGGCGCCAGTGGCGGAGTTATATTCCCCATGAAGGCCGATGGTCTTAAATACAAAACCGGTGGATCGGGCAGCCTCTTCGTCGGTACCAAGTACGAAGATTTCCGCTTCGAACTCGAAGGTACGTATAAGGACAGCCAGGTCAAAGAAATTAATGGCGAATCATGCGATTTTGACTACAGACATTTGGCAGGTCTTATCAATGCCTATTACGATCTGTCGATTCAGGAAAATCTCGATTGGTATTTTGGCTTAGGCTGCGGCTGGTCTAATGTTAAACTCAAGAACAATGTAGGTGATGGCGAGGACAAGGCAGACGTCTTTGCCTATCAGTTCATGACAGGTGTAACTTATCACTGCACCACAAACATAGCCTTGTTTGGTGGATATAAACTGTTTCACACCACAAAAGCCAATAGCACAAAGATGCCTTGGATACACGGTGTAGAAGTTGGCTTGCGCTACACGTTCTAAGCTGTGTTCTAACGCATAAAACGCTTTTCTAAAAAAGGCAAATTGGGCCGTCTCTCTGTTTTGCGGGCATCCGCGGAATGGGGAGACGGTTTTTTTGCGGGCAGCCTCTACACTTTTCGCCCAAGTGTTGAGCTTCGTTGCTTCATTGGCGTCTTTTAGACGAGTTGAGACAAAAAGGTAGTTGCTGGGACAATGACAGGGCTTGTTTCTGCAAAGCAGTCTTGCGCGACAAAAGGCAGGTCAAAGGCGACTTGGAAGGCGTGAGGAGCGTTGAGGGCCTGTTGGAAGTTTTTCAAGTGCGGGGAGAGCCCTGTCTTGTGAGATTGATTGACCTCGACCAAAAACCAGGGCTTCTTGTTTTCTGTCACCAAGAAATCAACTTCTTTTTGATCCTTCGTCCGCAAGAAATACAGTTGATAGTCTCCAAGGCCGGCATCGGTCCAAAATTGTGTAGCCTTCAGTAAGTGACTGGCAACAAAATTTTCACAGCGCGCACCCAGATCTTCGAGCGTCGACCAATCCCAAAGGTAGCATTTGGGCTCTTTTAGGAGTGACCGAGAGAGGTTTTTACTCCACGGCTTGAGAAAAAAACAAAAGTATAGTTGCGACAACGCCTGGGTCCACCCGATGATGGTATTGACTGCCACGCGCACCTTTTTCGCCAATTGGCTGTAATTGACGAGCTGACCGGCCTGGTGGTGCAACAGTTCTGCCAAAACTTCTACCTTGGCGAGTTGTTGAATTTGGGTGAGGTCGCGCAATTCCCCCAAAGTTTGCTCCTGTCTCAAGCGTTGCCAGCGTCTGTGAAAGGTCTGACTTTGTTTAATAAATGGCTCTGGAAAACCTCCCCATTGGAAAAGCGCATCAAAAGCGTCAAATGAGATTGCCTTTGGCGCTTGCAAAAGACCTGGACTGCGCGACTCTTGGACGCATTCGGCAACACTCAGCGGGTGAATACGATACAGAAAGTAACGCCCCATCAAGCTGTCCTCACTGCGCCTAAAAATGTTTAGCTTCGCGCTCCCCGTGACCAAAAAACGGAAATGTGCCTTTTCGGTATCGTACAGGCCCTTGAGGTATGACTTCCACTGCCTATATTTATGAATCTCGTCCAGTAAAAGAGTCCTCTTTTCGCCACCCAAGACAGGCAAGGGCCGAAATGCGTGGGTCAAAATCTGCTCTCTATGTGGCAGCGAATCCCAGTTAAGGTACGTATATGGCAGCAGAGCTTCCCCAACTTGTTTAGCCAATGTCGTCTTGCCCACTTGCCGAGGCCCACAGAGAAAGGCCATTTGATCATCCTGCTTAAAATGCTCCACGAGGAGTGATAGATAAAAGCGATTCATGATGTTCCCATTTTTCATAACCCTGCAAATCAGTCAAGACTATTTTGCAGTAGCCTGAAAATCAGTCGCGACTATTTTGCAGTCCATTGAAAATCAGTCGCGACTATTTTGCAGTGGGCTGAAAATTGGTCGGCAATGAACCTTTCTGATATCCATTCGCTGCGAAATACAACAATGCGATGTATTTTAGTATTTCGCTTTAAAAGTGTTTTGGGGGAAGGTCCAGAACCCCCTTTTTATTCCCTCAATCATTAGCGAAAAACAAGTCATATCGATTGCGTTGCCTGTCTAATTGACGCCTGCAGGGTCATGAGTGTTCTAATGTAAATTTCACCAAATGGTGAAAACGACTTATTGAATTTCTAACCGGTCCGCGCCTGCAAGACGCACTGGAATACTGCAGCGCAAAAAAAATCACGAAAAAGCTTGACTTTTTGTAAAAATACTATATTTGAAGATTCTTTTCTAAAAACAGAGACAAATCCATTCCAATATCTTGTTTTTTACAGCCAAAGCCGCTCTCGAAGGCTGAAGGAGTGCGCCACAAATGGCTCCATAGACCCGCCGAGCTCTTTAACGGCGCATCGAGGGCGTGTTGTCACACGCAGAGTTGCAGGAAGTTAGTACTTTTAACGGCGCATCCAGGGCGCATCGGAAAACCGATGCGCGGTAATAAAATTTCGCTAATGATTGAGGTTTTATTCCATAAAAAGTGGTTTCCGGTCGCCACAAGTTACTTAAGCTATAAGTGTTTTGGCGTGTTCGAGGGCAGAAGAGCTGGATCGGTCGCCGAGCATACGGGCGAGTTCCAGAGTGCGGGCGCTGGGGGTATCGAGGAGAGAGAGGGTGATACGGATGTCGGTGTCTCCATGGGTTTTCTCGATCAATAAATGAGTATCGCCCTGGGCGGCGACTTGAGGGAGGTGGGTGACGCAAAAGACCTGATGGGTTTGGCCGATGTGCTTGAGTTCTTTACCGACGATGGTGCCGATTTCGCCGCCGACATTGGCATCGACTTCGTCAAAGACGAGGACGGGAGTTTCGTCGGCCTTGGCGAGGATGGCCTTGAGAGCGAGCATGACGCGGGCCATTTCACCGGAGGAGGCGATGTATTTGAGGGGTAGAGGGTCCTGACCGCAGTTGGGAGCAAAGAGAAAAGCCGCATGACTGTTGCCGAGCGGGCCAAAGTCAGCAGGCTGAATGGCGATCCGAAAATCGGCTTTTTTGAAGCCCAGAGAGGTGAGCAGAGCCGTTACGCGATGGCTGAGATCGCTGGCGGCCCGTGTGCGCTTGGCAGTCAGGGCGGCGGTGGTCGTCTGAATGGCGGGCATCAATGCGACAATGGCACGTTCGAGGGCGACTATTTGGCCATCGATGGCTGTTTGGCTGGCTATCTGCTGTTCGATGGCTCTTTTTTTCAGCAACACAGCATCGAGACCTCGGCCGTACTGCCTCTGCAAAGAGAGCCAAGCGTCCTGCCTTTGCAAAATCACTTCAGGATTGTCGATCTCGGTGAACGCGCCCGAACGGTATTCTTGGGCGATGTCTTCAACTTCGACTGTGAGGGCGTCGAGACGTTCATGAAAATCAAAGCGCCGATCGATGTTGGCCAGCGTTTCGGCCGGCTTACGGAGCTTATTGAGAAGGGCCATGATGCCGTTATCGCCGCTCAGAAGCTCGTCGGCGAGGGCGCTGGTCTCCAAAATAGCCTGTTGCGACGCGATTTGTTTGGCTTGCCGCTCCAGAGTCTCGATGCCTTCTGGCGTGAGGTCGAGGGCGTCGAAGGCCATCAACTGGGATTGGAGAAAGGCGAGCTCATCGGGCGACAGTTTTTGAGCATTGCTGAGGCGTTCGCGGTCGGCGATCAACGTTTTTTGGCGAAAGTAGACGGCCTGGTAATCAGCCAGTTCACTTGAAACGCCGGCAAAGGCGTCGAGCAGGGCCGCTTGTTGCTTGTCCTCGAGGAGCTTTTGGGGCTCTCCTGGGCCGTGGAAGTCGATCCAGACGTGGCCAAGCGTCTCAAGAGCGCTGCGCGTGGCTACTTTACCGTTGATCTGTACCCGGGCGTGCTTTGGCGCTATCGAGCGAAACAGGAGCAATTGGCCATCTTCGCACACCGGCAGCGACAACGCCGTCAAACACGCATTGACTTTTGCCGCATTTTCAAAAAACAGCACCGCCTCGACTTCTGCCGACTCGCACCCCTGGCGAATCTGTGTAGCCAGCGCCTTGTTACCCGCCAGGAGACTCAATGCACCGAGCAATAGGCTCTTTCCGGCGCCCGTTTCGCCCGTCACAACAGTCAATCCTCCACCAAGCTCGATTTCAAGCGAATCGACGAGGGCTAGATTTTTAACTTTTAAATATTGAATCATTTTAAAGACCGTTTTAAAATGGTCTCTAGCGGCGTTCTCGTCGTTCGGGCTAGGTCACGTACGTCAGTACGCTCCCGTCGCCCTCGCTCCTCGGGCCTTGCTATAGAGCCATTTTTCAACGGTCTTTCCTTTCGTAAGCTGTTAATACACAAAGACCGATGCAAAATGTCGTCAAAGCTTGGCTTTGCGCGAGCACGATCTGGCGTAGCGTACATAGACGTACGTGAGCCAGTCGGCGGAGCGCGAAACGAGCTTTCACGGCATTTTGCATCGGTCTTCAATAGAATAGTTGGCGGTCTAGTGACCTATACTGTATAGCCTCCAGGAGGTGATTGGCGGCAATATCGGTTGAATTGGCGAGGTCGGCGATCGTGCGGGCGACCTTCAGGATCTTTGTGTAGGCGCGAGCGGAGAGGTCGAGCTCCTCCATGGCCTGCGACATCAGCTGGCTGTTTTCTGGCGACAGGGCACAATGTTGTTGGATTTCGGCGTTTTCCATGCGTGCGTTGCACTTCGCCTTGGAATGGGCAAGGCGCTGGGCCTGCAGGTCGCGACACCGGCCGATACGGTCGCGAATGGTGGTTGAGGGCTCGGCGTTTTCTTTTTTCTGAATTTCAGAAACGCTGATGGAGGGGGCTTCGACATGTATGTCGATGCGGTCGAGCAAAGGCCCGCTGATCTTCGCCCGGTAACGCTGGATTTGAGGAACTGTACAGCGGCATTCGCGTTTTGCATCGCCCAGGTGGCCGCACGGACACGGATTCATCGCCGCAACCAGCATAAAGGCGGATGGTAGAGTCACCTTACCGGCGCTACGGGAAATCGCCACAGTGCCGTCTTCGAGCGGCTGCCGGAGCACCTCCAGAGCCGAACGCTTGAATTCCGGCAATTCGTCCAAAAACAGGACGCCGTTGTGCGCAAGGGAGATCTCGCCCGGGGCAGGAATCGTGCCGCCACCGAGCAGGCCAACGTCGCTGATAGTGTGATGGGGCGCTCGAAACGGCCGCTTGAGTGCTCGATCAGCCGCGTTTAACGTGATGCCCGCCGCCGACTGGATGCTCAAAATCTCCAAAAACTCATCGATGTGGGGCTTGGGCATGATGCCGGGAATGCGTTTGGCAATCATCGACTTGCCTGATCCCGGTGGGCCGATCAAGAGCAAGTTGTGGCCTCCAGCAACGGCGATTTCGACCGCTCGCTTGACGGCCGCCTGTCCCTTGACTTCCGCAAAGTCAATGGGGTAATCGGCCATCACGTGTTTTGAGTAAAAGCTTTCGCTGGCATTGAGGGGCACAATGTCGTTGCGGCACTCGAGAAAGCGAACAACCTCATCGAGCGTCCGTGCTGGAAAGACGTTGACATCGTTGACCAGAGCCGCCTCGTGGGCAGAATCAGCAGGCAGAACGACACCCATGTTGTATTTTTTGGCCAAGAGCGCGATGGACAGCCCGCCCTTGATTGGCCGCAACTCACCCGAAAGGCCGAGCTCGCCCGCAAACAACAGCGGACGCTCGTAACGAAACGCGATTTGCCCCGTCGCCTTTAAAATACCGAGCGCGATAGGCAAGTCGTACATAGGCCCCTCTTTTTTCAAATGACCCGGGGCGAGGTTGATGGTTGTGCGCGTCGCCGGAGCCCGAAAGCCAACGTTCGACAAGGCTGAAAAAACGCGGTCCTGCGACTCTCGCACCGCGGCATCCGGCAGTCCAACGAGAATAAAACGCAATTCGCCGATCTCTCCCGTGTTGACCTCGACGTCAACCAATGACGCCTCGATGCCCTGAAGTACTGCTGATGAAAGTTTAGCTAACATAGATTTGAAATTCCTTATACCCCAACGAGCGCCCTAATGCGCTGCATATTAGCCTCGATGGCCTGGATATAAGGGTTATTGCCGTTTGGGTAGGGGTCGGCGAGGTATTTGTAGAGGGCGTCGTAATCGTTATCGAGCTTGTCGCGCCGAACGTGGATCCAAAAGCCGGGCGTCTTCCCAATCAACGCTTCTGGGCTCTGGTAAAGGCGCTGCTTGTCTTCGACGCCGCGAAAGGTGTCGGCCTCACGCAGTTCTTCGTAGAGAAAATACAGCTTTTTGATGTACGCCGGGTCGCTCATTTGGCCGAGAACGTTGGCCGTCGCAATGGCCTTACCCAAAATTTCGTCAACGGAATCGAGAAAGGAAATTTTGTTGAGGTGCGTGTTGAGGGCCGTGCAGTGAATGAGGGTCTCGACCGAAAGCACGTCGACCGAAAGCCAGTCCTTTTCATGTAAGTATTTGTGGGCAAACTGGCAACTGCGCGTCTGGTGAGCTAGGGTGTATTGGCCGCCCGCACCAGCAACGTCACCCGCCTCTTTGAGAAAGCCCATGTCGTGCAGCAGCATCGCCGTAATACCGATCATGCACTTGTCGACGGGAATGTTGCCCGTCTCTCGTTGACAGGAAACCAATAGTCGCACGAGGCATTGCGTGGCTCTCAGTGTGTGTTCGAGGTCATGATAACCGCTGTCAATCCGCTGGTATTCTTTCCAGGAGGCGGTAAAGAGCTGCTCGACGTCTGTAAAGAGCTGCCCAATAAAATCAGACGGAAAGGCGCCGTACAGGTCCGTCAAAGAGGTTAGGGTCTCTTGCAGAACTTCTGATGGCGTTAATTGGATGTCGATCTTCACTCACTGCAACCATGACCGGGCCCGTTTCTTTTTTCAAGCAAAAACACGCGCCTCGAAGGTACCATCGGCGCGCTTCACAACCTGTTTTTTCAACTCCAAAAGCAGAAGGGTCGACGCGACGTCACTGATAGGCATCCCCGTCCTCTCGGCCAACGCGTCTAGGCCCACACAGGCCCCATCGGCGAGCGCCTGGTAGATCTTTTGCTCGAGCGGAGAAAGGCTCATGACTGGACGCGGCTTGCTTGCGCTGGGCAGCTGCATCTCCAACTGTTGAGCCCCGTAAGCGAGCTCTTCAAGCACGTCTTCTACCGAAGTCACGAGAATCGCCCCATCGCGAATCAACTGGTGACATCCTTGGCTCGACACCTGATCGATTCTGCCCGGAATGGCCATGAGCGTCCGGCCCTGTTCGCCAGCGGTGTTGGCCGTGATCATGCTGCCGCCGTGGATAGCCGACTCCACGACGATCACCGCCTCGGACAGTCCCGAAATGATGCGGTTGCGCATTGGAAAAGTCTGCCGATTGACGGTTCGCCCAAACGGGAACTCACTCACAATCAATCCCTTTTGGCGAATGGCGTCGTAGAGTTCCTTGTTTTCAGGTGGATAGACGATGTCGATTCCGCTGCCCAAGACGGCGAGCGTCGACCCACCGGCCTCGAGCGCGCCCTCGTGGGCCGCCGCGTCGATCCCCCTAGCCATGCCGCTGACAACGCAAAACCCCGCCCGCGCCAACCCAGCCGCAAGCTTTTTAGCCACACTGATGCCGTACAAGGTCGACCGTCGACTGCCCACAATTGACACACAGGGCTTTTTCAAACACATAACGTCGCCCAGCATGTAGAGACCCAGAGGGCAGTCATAGATTTTCCTCAGCAGAGGCGGAAAGGCGGCATCATCGGGCGTCAAAAAGACGGCCCCCCAGTCAAGGAGCAGCCGCTTCTCCTTCGACAACGAAAACGTGGTGGCCCAATCGCGAATGGCCTGTGCGGTCTTTGGCCCCACCCCCTCGACGCGCGTGAGGGCGTACTCGTCGGCCTCCAAAATGCGTTCCGGCGAGCCAAACGTCTCCATCAGCCGCCGATACAACACCGGACCGACACCCGACACGGCATTGAGGACGAGAACAGCCTCCCGAGATGTGAGCGGCTCTTGCACAGTCTTTATCTGGCGATGTCGGACTGGCGCAAAACTTTGATCATATTGCGTTTGAGGACATCGTTGGCTAGGTCGACGTCTTCCACGCTGAGAATGAGGCCGGTTTGGTTATTGGGGCGCACGAGAAAGGGATAGACGTAATGGATGTTGATTTCGGCTTGCAAGAGCGAGCAGGTGACCTTTTTCAATAGATCTTCGCCCTCCATCTCGATGGCGAGCACCTCGACTTCGTTGAAGCGAAAGTTATTTTTAACGAGGACCTCGCGGGCCAACTCAGTGTAATCGACGACCAAGCGAATAATGGAACTGTCGGTTGTGTCGATCGTGCAGATCGCCATGATATGGATGTCGTGTGACGCGAGTGCCGACACGAGGTCATTGAGTCTGCCCACCTTATTGGCGGCATAGATCGAGAATTGCGTGACGGGGTCATCGCCCTTGCGTTTCATTGTTTGAGTGGCCATGGAATACTTTGGGTTTTATGCAAAACGCATTTTAGCGCCATTTTGCACAGTCTTCATTTATAAGGTTTTAACAATCGCATCTGCCAGCCCATAGGCAATGGCTTCTTCGGCGTTCATATAGAAGTCGCGGTCGGTGTCCTGCTCGATCTTTTTGAGCGATTGGCCCGAAGCTTTTGCCAAAATACCATTGAGCTCGGTGCGCAATTTTTCCATTTCTTGAGCCTGGATGTTGATATCGACCGCGGGCGCCACGATTTCGCCCATGATGAGCGGTTGATGGATCAGGACGCGCGAATGTGGAAAGAGGAAACGGTTGCCCTTGTTGGGCGCACTCAGGAGAATCGAGCCCATACTGGCCGCCAGACCCGTCACAATGACCCTAACTGGCGACTTCATGAGCTTGATGGTGTCGTAAACTGCCATACCAGCCGTGATCGAGCCGCCAGGCGTATTGATGTAGAAGTCGATCGGTTTACCCGGGTCTTCAAGTTCCAAGTAGAGCAATTTTTCAGTAATGTCCTTTGCCGATGCATCGTCGACACCACCCCACAAAAAGAGCTTTCTCTCTTTCAGAAAACGCTTCTGCAGGAGACTTTGAACATTGCGATCCTCGTGCTCGTGACACTCACATTCCGCTGTTTCTTTCATAATACCTACTATCTTAAATCAAGCGGGCTCACAAAGTCAAGACTGACATCAGCTTTGCCCGATTTTCTTCTCTAAAAAATGCACTGCCCGCTACCAGAACGTCGACCCCTCTAGCCAAACAGATCCGCGCGTTGGACGCATCGATACCGCCGTCAATCTCTATTAAAAAGTTTTTGCCGTTCCGCGTGCGCCAATCTTTTAGCCAGCTGACCTTTTCCAAAACTTCTGGACGAAACGCCTGCCCACCAAACCCCGGCTGCACCGACATCACAAGGACCAGCTCAACTGATACAAGGTATGGCTCTAGTAGGCGGACATCGGTACCCGGATTCAGCGAAACGCCGCGTTTGCAGCCGCTTTGTTGGATTTGCGCCAAAGTCTCAGCAAGGTCGTACTCCGGCTCAACGTGAATCGTAATCAGCCCCGCTCCCGCCTCTGCAAACGGCTTCACGTAGAACTGAGGGTTGTCCAACATCAGGTGAACGTCGAAAAACAACGACGTCTGCCCCCTCAGGTCCTTCACCAATTGCGGCCCAAAGCTCAAATTCGGAACGAAATGCCCATCCATGATATCGAGATGAACCCAATCGAGCCCCGCCGCTTCAATGGCACGAATGCCATCCAAAAGACGGCCATGGTCCGCAGCTAGCAAAGATGGGGCAAGAAAAGGTGCGTGCACGATATTATTCTTGTCCAATGGCTTTTAAAAGATTCCGAAAATCCTGCCGGGTCGCATCGAAGGGTTTGCCGCCGCGGATCCGGGTGAACTCGATGCAACGGAGTTGATTATTGTGGTCGATATCGTGGCCGATGACGCCGGACTGGCCGTTGAGGGCGCACTGGACAGCGAAGTCAACGGAGGACTGGATGAGGCGGAGGTCGCGGTTATTGGCTGGAGCGGAGCGGGCGAAGTAGCCGCTTTTCTGGACGAGGACCTTTTCTGCGCCGATGCGTTTAGACAGCTTTTCGCCGAACCATTTACCGGTATCGACCTTATCGAGTTTGACGTGGCCAAAGGCGTCGCGTGGAATTTCCTTACCTTCGGACTCGAGCTCCTTGACGATGTTGTCTGCGCCAGCGCCCTCGCTGACAAAGATGTTGACGCAGCCGATGGCATCCATGAGGGTCTTGAGGCGGAGCGACTCGGTTTCGAGGTCGATTTTTGCCTCGGGAATGTAGACGGCGTGGACGTCGTAGCGGTCCTTACGGAGGCCGATTGATGGGAAGAAGGTCTTTTGATCAATCTTTTGCCGGTATTCGAGGGTGGTGGCGAACGTCAACCAGCCACAATTGCGGCCCATGACCTCATGGACGATGAGCATGCGGGGGTTGGCGCTGCTTTCCGACACAACGTTTTCAAAAAAGCGGGCTCCTTGCTCGGCAGCTGTCCAGGCTCCGAGAGTCTGCTGAATGGGGAAAACGTCGTTGTCGACGGTCTTGGGAAGGCCGACAACGGTGAGGTCGTAGCCGCTCTTTTTGAGAAACTGGGCCAAATCGGCGGCAGCGGTGTTGGTGTCATCGCCTCCGACGGTATGGAGAATGGTGATGCCGTCTTTTTTTAACTGTTCGGTGGCGACGGTTTGCGGGTCTTGGCCTTCGCGAATGAAGCCGCGTTTGAGGCAATCGGCGACATTGGTTAGCTTGGTTCGGCTGTTTCCAATGGGACTGCCGCCGTAGCGGTGCAAAAGAGTCGCTTTGGCGCGCATTTCCGGCGTTACGACAAAGCTGTCTCCCAACAAGAGGCCCTTATAGCCCCCTCGATAACACACAATTTCCACCTCGGGCGCAATGTCCGTGTAGCGCTCAATGAGACCTCCAACCGCCGAAGACAAGCAGGGCGCCAATCCTCCGGCAGTCAATATTGCAACTTTTTCTCTATTACTCATGGTTTTGAACGGCATACCGCAGAACACATTTAACGTTTTTTTTGTAAAAAATTCAATATAAAAATACTCTTTTGCTTGACGTATTAGAGTTAGGCCTTTAACTAATCGTCTTTTAATACAAAAAGATCGATGCAAAATGGTTTCTCGCGGCGTTCTCGTCGTTCGGGCTAAGTCACGTACCAACGTACGCTCCTGTCGCCCTCGCTTCTCGGGCCTTGCGATAAGTCCATTTTGCATCGATCTTAGGCCGCTGATATTCCATCAGTTAAACTTACGACCGTTGAAAAATATATGCCACTGGCTTTGCTGGAAACGCATTTTGGCGCTATTTTGCATCGGTCTTTATAAGGAATTACACCATGGGTCAACCCAAACGCCGACAGTCCAAACAAAGAAGCCGTAAACGCCGGGGCGCCAATCAATTTGCAGCTCCCATTCTAGCCACGGAAAAGGATGGCTCCGTCTCTCGTCCGCACTACGTAAACCCCGATACCGGCATGTATCGCGGCAGGCAAGTCCTCGACATCGAAGCCTAATATGTCTGAGCCTGCAGGTATTCTCGCCATCGACGCCATGGGATCCGACTTGGGCCCGTCCGAAGTCGTGCATGGCCTCGCCTTGGCTCTCAAAAAGAAGCCCGCTCTCGATGGCATTTTGCTCGTCGGGCAGGAGCCCCTATTGCTATCTTTGCTCGAAGCAGAGAAAGTCAAGGATAACGGCCGCGTTCGAATCGTCCACGCCAGCGAAGTCATCGACATGGATGACAGGCCCTTACAGGCGATCAAGCAGAAAAAAGATGCCTCCATGCTCCGCGCCATCGACCTCGTTAAAACCGGTCAGGCGAAGGGCGTCCTCAGTTGCGGCAACACCGGCAGCCTCATGGCCGCTGGAACGCTCCGATTGCGCCCGATTGAGGGCTTTGAAAGGCCCGCATTGGCCGCCATTGTCCCGACAGAAAATGGCTTTTTCATTCTCCTCGACGTCGGTGCCAATCCCAACACGACGCCCAAACAAATGGTCCACAATGCCCTCCTCGGCAAATATTACGCCCAGGCCGTTCTCGGCATCGAAGACCCCGCCATCGGCCTCCTAACCATCGGCACAGAAGAAGGTAAGGGCAACGAGCTCTCCAATAAGTCCCACGAATACCTCAAGGCGGCCCGCGGTCACATCAATTATCACGGTCTCATCGAGGGCTTTCACGTCTTCGATAGGACGGTGGATGTCGTTATTTGCGACGGTTTTGTCGGCAACATTCTCCTAAAAACCTGCGAATCGCTCCTTATCAACGTCAAGCACTACCTCACGCACCAACTCAAAAAGAACTGGATGCGTCGCATGGGCGCCCTCCTCTGCCTGCGCGCGTTCCGCGAAATGAAACAGCAGTTTAACCCCGACCGCTACGGAGGCGTTCCCCTCCTCGGCCTCCAGGGCACCATCATCAAGGCCCACGGCTCGAGCAACGCAACGGCTATCCAAAACGCCATCGACGTCGGCTATAACATGATCCGCGAACACAAAACCTCTGCCCTGCAAGACGCCGTGGCCAAGGTTAATGCAGGAATAGAAGAGCTTTAGCGGAGGAAAACATCTTTTAAAATATTTTTGCGATCAATGAATCACCAAAGAAGGAGACCTCTTCAAAATGAGCCTATAGCAAGGCCCGAGGAGCGAGGGCGACAGGAGCCTACTGACGTAGGTGACTTAGCCCGAACGACGAGAACGCAGCTAGAGGACATTTTCAAGGGGTCTCCAATGAATGTTTACATCAGAGGCATCGGCACTTATCTCCCAGAAAAGATTGTAAGCAATCACGACTTGGCCAAGCAGATCGACACCTCTGACGAGTGGATATGGTCGCGGACGGGCATTAGGGAACGTCGGATTGCGGCTGAGGGCGAGCACGCATCGACGATGGGCAAAAGGGCAGCCGAGGAAGCCATTCGCAACGCCGGCCTTTCGCCAGACGACATCGACCTGCTGGTTGTCGCCACCATGACGCCCGATTTCCTCTTTCCATCGACGGCAGCCGTCCTGCAAGCGCAATTGGGCCTGCGCAATGTGCCCGCCTTCGACATTTCTGCCGCCTGCTCCGGCTTTCTTTATGGCCTTGAGGTTACACGGCACTTGTTGCAATCGGGAACGTATCGCAACGCCCTGCTCGTGGGCACCGAAAAGCTATCCAGCGTCCTCGACTGGCAAGACCGCAGCACATGCGTCCTCTTCGGTGATGGCGCTGGCGCCGTCGTTCTGAGCCAAGGGGCAACGGGCATTATCGACGTTCTCTTGGCCGCAGACGGCTCCAATCCAGACATCCTCTATATGCCAGGTGGGGGCTCTCGCATGCCTGCAACCGAAGCGTCTGTAGCCCATCGCGATCACTTTTTGAAGATGAACGGCCGCGAAGTTTTCAAGGTCGCCGTGCGCGCCATGGAGCAGTCGATTCGCGATATTCTTGATCGTAACTCTATAAATATCAATGACATCCGGTATTTTATCGCCCACCAGGCAAATTATCGCATTCTCGACGCACTTGCCCAACGCCTCTCCGTGCCCATGGAAAAATTTCCAGTCAATGTCGATCGCGTTGGCAACACGTCCGCTGCATCGATCCCGCTGATTATGAAGGAAATGGTCGACGACGGCCGGCTGAAATCGGGGGATAATGTTGTTTTGGTTGCATTTGGCGCTGGACTTACGTGGGGGACTAGTCTATTAAAATGGAAAGACTCACGCGAAATGCCGTGAAAGCTCGTTTCGCGCTGCGCCGACTGCCTCACGTACGTCTATGTACGCTACGGCAGATCGTGCTCGCGCAAAGCCAAGCTTTGACGACATTTGGCGTAAGTCTTTGTAAATTAACAATTTACGAAAGGAAAGGCTGTTACAAAATGAACAACAAGGAGCGTACTTTTGTACGTGACCTAGCCCGAACGATGTTGACATTTTGCAATGATCTTGAGGAATTTATGAAAAAATGGCTTGTATTCCTTTTGATGCCGCTTGTCGGCTGTAAGCACACCGCGCCCGTTACGCCGCCTGAGCCAACGGTTCAGCAGCAGGAAATCGCCGAATTGAGCGATAAATTGAGCTCCCTGGAACTCATGAACACCGGTGTTTCCGCCCAGGAGGCCGGCAATTGGTTTTACGCATACCAGTGTTACCAAAAAGTCATCGACCGCTACCCGCTCACCGAAATGGCCGCCCAGGCGCATTACTTGATCGGCAAAATGCTCGTTCTGCGCAAACAATTCACCGACGCCTTCAGCGAGTTTGACATCGTCATCAAAGATTACCCCAGCTTTGAAAAGTACAACCAAGTCATCGCCGATCAGTTTGACGTCGCTGTAAGGCTCATGCAGGGCGAGCGTCCTTATTATTGGGGCCTCATTCCAGGCTTTCGTGACTACGGCAAGGCTCTCGAGTTCTTTGACCGCGTCGTCGACAACGCCCCTTACGGCGAATATGCGCCCAAAGCCCTCTTTTATAAGGCCAAATTGGCCCTGGACCGCAGTCGTCCCGAAGATGCCATTGTCGCGCTCGAACGCCTGATCAACGACTACAAGACCAGCACCATGCTCCCCGAGGCCTACATGCTCCTCGGCAAGACCTATGCTAGCATCAGCAAGGGTCCACAATACGACCAGCGTTCGACGCAAAAAGCCATCCACACCTACGAGGACTTTGTCCGCAACTTCCCCAAAGATGAAAAAGTTCCCGAAGCCGAACAACAAATGGCAGACCTGAAAGATTACATGGCCCAGGGCAAGGTCTTCATTGGCGACTTCTACTATTTTCACCAAAACAACCTCCAGGCCGCTCGGACGTTCTACAACGCCGCTATTTCTGTCGCGCCAGAATCGAAGTCCGCAAAAAGAGCCAAAGAGGTCCTCGAGCGCATCAACAAGGGTGTCGAATGCCCGCGTGTATGGGTAGATTATTTGACGGGGCGCCCGAAACACCTCTCCAATAAAGAGTTTATCGAATACGCCAAGCTAGAACACCTCGCGGACGAGAAATTCCAAGTCGAGTCCCGCGGCATGCAGATCGTCCCCGGACCTGCCATCGGCGCGCCCATCATGGCCCCATTTGACCTAACGAGCGACGACCCCACCTTCATCGAACCCGTAGAGGAGGCCAAGTGAGAACGGTTGCCATTCTACTCTGCCTGCTGTTAAGCGCCTGTGGGTATCACCTCGGTTCCGGCGTACAACAAAAGCCCTTTGCGTCGATTTATGTTGCTCCGGCGAAGAATCGTGCCCTGGCGCCACAAATGCAGGGGCTCATCTCAACGCAACTCTCGCAAGCCCTCATCAGTGACGGCACCTACGTCGTCACCGATAAGGCCCTAGCAGACGTCGTGTTGGAGACAACCCTCACCCACTACAAACATAAAGTCGCGACCTCGGAAAAGAACGACAGCTCCCTCGCCAGTACCTTCGACCTCACGCTCGACGCCACGTTCTCCATCTACGACCAACGTGCACAAAAATACCTTCTCGAAAACCAAAAAGTTTCCAGCAGCGTCCACGTGATCGCCGATAACTCTATGCAAGGCTCCGAATACCAGTCAACCTCAGAGCTCACCCGCGACCTCGCCGTAAAGATTAAAGAACGCGTGACCAACATCTGGTAATGCCCCGCAGTTTCGGGGAAAAATCCAGCAAAATAGATGCCACTGGCTTTGCGCTATTTTACAAAGATCTCTCTTTGCAAAAGCCGTTGACCGAAAAATAAAAACAGGAGGAGCTCTTCTTGTACTCCAAGTCCAGGGCGCAAAATAGATGCAAAAATGTGGCTTTGCGCGAGCACGAGCTGCCGTAGCGTACATAGACGTACGTGAGGCAGTCGGCGGAGCGCGAAACGCATTTTGGCGCTATTGTGCGTTCTGGACTATTTTTCTTTGACTTTAGACGCCGACTTACCAACCCTCTTACGAAGGTAATAGAGTTTGGCGCGCATAGTGACGCTGACACGGTCGACTTCGACGTGGTCGATATTGGGAGAGTGGAGCGGGAAAACACGCTCAACGCCTTCTCCTGACGCCACGCGACGAACGGTGAATGTCTCGTGTATTCCGGACCCCTTACGGGCAATGACGATGCCGGCAAAAACCTGTACGCGCTCTTTTTCGCCTTCGCGAACTTTCGTGTGAACGCGAACTCCGTCGCCTACCTTAAAAGCACCACGGTCGGCTTTCAGCTGATCCTCTGTGATTGTATCAATTATATTTTTCATTTTTAGTAAGAACTGATGTAAATTATCCACTGAATTCTCGTCGTTCTGGCTAAGCCACTAACTGGAGACTCTTATCGCCATTGCTTCATTGAGCCTTGCTACAGGCCAATTTATCGCAGATCTTTTATCGTTGTAAGTTTTTAACTTATAAAAGACATATGATAAATGTCGTCAAAGCTTGGCTTTGCGCGAGCACGAGCTGCCGTAGCGTACACAGACGTACGTGAGGCAGTCGGCGGAGCGCGAAATGAGCTTTCACGGCATTTTGCATATGTCTTTTATTTGAAATTGTTGGTATAAGTCAGGCCTTCTCTGTCGCGTTTTTTCGATTTGTTGTTGTGTTCTCCAGGCCTCTATCGCTGCGTGGTTGCCAGAAAGAAGGACTTCCGGAACCCGCTTCCCACGATATTCTGCCGGTCGAGTGTATTGGGGAAAGGAGAGTAAATTGGAATTAAAGGCGTCCTGAGTCAAGGATTTTTCGTCACCTAAAACGCCGGGAATGTATCGGGCAATCGCATCGACGAGGACAGCGGCTGGCAGCGTTCCATTGGTCAGGATGTAATCGCCGATAGAAATTTCGCGGTCGACGCAGGTGTCGCGGACGCGCTGGTCGATGCCTTCGTAATGTCCCGAGAGTAAAATCAGGTGTTTTTCGGCCGCCAATTCTTGTATGATAGTCATGTTGAGCGTTTCGCCGTCTGGAGAGAGGTAGATGACGATCGCCCCTTCTGTCTTCAGCGCCTCGATCGACTCAAACAACGGTTCTGGCTTTAAAACCATTCCGGCGCCGCCTCCGAACGGGCGATCGTCGGTGATAGCATGTTTATCACTGGCCCATTGGCGGATATCGTGCACCTTTATTTGCAACAGTCCGCCCTCGACCGCTCGGCCCAGCATGCTCGCCTCAAAGTAGCTGTCGAGCATTGTAGGGAATAAGGTTAAAATATCGATAACAGCAACAGCCATGTACTACTTGGCAACCGTTTTTTGGGCCTTCTTAATCAACGTGTTCACCGTTTCAGACGGCTTAGCGCCGACGGAGCGCCAGTAGTCAATGCGCTCGAGGTTGAGCTTGTATTCAACATCCTTGCCGCGTGCGCGTGGGTTGTAATTGCCGACAATCTCGACAAAGCGACCATCGCGGCGCGAAGCCGATTCTGCCACGACAACGGTATAGAGAGGAGCATTGCGCGCTCCCTTTTTCTGTAATCTAATTTTTAAAGCCATCTTCTTTTCTTATTAAG
>MIDP01000009.1 GCA_001831095.1 Verrucomicrobia bacterium GWF2_51_19
AACTAAAAAAGTGAACTATTTTTAGGCAAAATGCAAAATAGCGCCAAAATGCGTTTCAACTAAAAAAGTGAACTATTTTTAGGCAAAATGCAAAATAGCGCCAAAATGCGTTTCGCGCTGCGCCGAGTTCCTCACGTACCTCTATGTACGCTACGGCCCTCGTGCTCGCGCAAAGCCGCATTTTTGCATCTATTTTTTCATTTTGCCTGGTTTTCACGGTTTTTGGTTTACGGTTTTTGAAACATTTGGTTTTTGGTTGATCGGGCTTTTCACGGTTTTGTTGTCGCGAATTATCTTTCTCCCCGCGTGTGCAACACGCCCTCGATGCGCCCCATAAAGAGGTCAACGGAATCAAGAGATGCCATCTGTGGCGCACTCCTTTAGACGTCGACAGCGGCGTTGAGGTTGCTGGCCCTAACCCCGACAGCGGTGTGATATATCTCAAAGAACCTTTGTTGGCGGCGGCCGAGTCGACTTTTTCAAAATCTCCAAGGCGCGTCATTAGTTACTATACCCCATGTTTTCCCTTTTTGCAAATTTTTATAAAAAAGATTAAAAGTGTTTTAGGGAAGGGTCCGGGAAACCCCTTTTATTCTATAAAATGGGTCTCCCGGCTAACCGGCCCTCCTCTTTCCCAGGACCGCTCAGGCCGCATTGCCCGACATCGGGGTGAGTCGGGTTGTTTTACACAGCAGGGGCGGCCTTGTACGATGTGGCACGTGGGGCAGTCGGCGGAGTGCGAAACGAACTTTCACGCCATTTTGCATTGGTCTTATCATTGACAACGTTGCGGCGGCGATTAATATCAAAAAACCTATGCCAAAGCTTCCCAGAATGACGTGGCTCTTTGTGGCCATCAATGCGGCCGTTCTACTCTTAATCGTTTGGTTCGGCATAAAAATGTTGTTGCCAAAGAAAAGAGGCGAAATGCAGATGCCACCCGTGCCAGTCTCGGCCGTAGCGGTCAAAACGGACACGATCTATCGCTACCTCGATGCCGTTGGCGTATGTCGGAGTGTGGCCTCGGTCAAAATTTACCCGCAAATTCAGGGATCCGCGCAGCTGAAAGCCATTCTGTTTAAGCAGGGCGACCGCGTTAAAGTCAGCCAAAAGCTCTTTGAGCTCGACAACCGCACTTTTGTCGCCGATCGCGATAATGCCGCGGCTAAGCTGGAGGCCGACAAGGCTCTGCTCGTTGTCGCTAAGGCGCAGTTGGAGCGCAGCATGGGGCTCATTGCAAAGGAATTCCTTTCCAAGCAAGAGTTTGACACCTACCAGGCCAATGTGAAGGCCGGAGAGGCCTCCGTCAAAGCAGACGAGGCCAATCTCAGAAAGGCCGCAATTCAACTCGAGTACTGCTCCATAACGGCCCCCATTGGAGGCATAATCGGCCGTTTCGAGATCGACCAGGGCAACATTGTTTCCTCGGCAACGCTCCTAACGACGATCGAAAACACCGACGCTCTCTACATCGACTTCAGCCTCTCTGAAAATGATTTTTCGCTCTTCCGCCAAGTGTGGGACCCCGCTAAGCCCATCAATATTCAAGTGGAAAACAAGGCTGAGGCGCCCGTGGTGTATTTCGCCAACACAATCGATTCCACAACGGGCATGTTCTCACTCCGCGGCCTGCTCAACAACCCGACAGGCGTGTTTTGGCCCGGGCAAACGGTCGACGTCAGGCTCTTGCTGCAAAAAATCGATAAGGCCTTCCTCGTCCCCGAAGAGGCCCTCCAAATCAACAAAAATGGCAACTTCGTCTTCGTCATTCAGCCCGACCAAACGGTGACCATGCAGCCCATCGAAACCGGCTTATCGTACGAGGGAGGCCTTGTCCACGTGACAAAAGGCCTAACGGCTGACCATTCAGTCGTCACGAAGGGCCAGCTCGCACTCACACAGGGCAGCCGAGTCGTCGTGATGCCGAAAAAGGACGAGACAACTCCAACACATTAGCAAGCATTGAACACGAAGCATCAGTCCGACCCACAGGGTGACAAAAAACAGACGTCCGACAGAGCGGAGCCCACGAATGTGTTGCCCGCAGAGGATGCCGCTGGCGGCAGTTTAGCCGATCCCTTTATCAAGCGGCCCGTTATGACGATTTTGCTGACGGTGTCCCTCGTTGTGTTCGGCATCAGCAGCTATTTGAAACTTCCGGTGAGCGACTTGCCAGCTGTCGACTACCCTGTCATCAATATATCGGCCACGTATGACGGCATGAATGCGGAAACAATGGCCAATAGCGTTGCATCTCCGCTCGAAAAGGAGTTTATGGAGATCGATGGCCTCGAGACCGTGACATCGAGCAGCCAAATGGGCTATAGCAAGCTCACGATCGTTTTTAACCTCGACAAGAACATCGATACGGCTGCCATGGACGTCCAGGCCGCAATTTCGAGAGCCATGAGGTCCTTGCCATCCGACATCACGCCGCCAACGTACTCGAAGAGCAACCCCAACAGCAGCCCCATCTTTTACATCGGCCTCGGCAGCGACTCGATGACCGCCGGACAGCTCTACGACTACGCCAAAAGCGAGGTTGCCCAGCGCATCAATATCGTTCCAGGCGTCTCGAGCGTCGAGGTTCACGGATCCCCGAGAGCGGTCCGCGTTCAGGTCAACATGAAAAAGCTCTTCAATATGGGCCTGACATTGGACGACGTCACGCTGGCGGTCAAGAAGAACACCGTTATGCAGAGCACGGGCGACGTCAAGGGCAAGACGCGAACCTTTATTCTCAAGCCCGAGGGCCAGCTCGACTTCGCCAAAGGTTATGAGGACATCGTTGTAACGTATCGCAACCAGGCACCCGTTTATTTAAAAGACATCGCGGAGTGTCAAGACAGCCTCGCCAGCACAGATCTACAACTCACGTTCTCGGCCAAAGGCATCCCAGCATTCAATGCGGCTATCGTCATTGCCGTCACAAAGGCCAGCGGAGCCAACACCGTTGAGGTCGCAAAGGCCGTCCGCGAGCTCATTCCAGAGTTTAAAGAAACCCTCCCGCCCTCCGTCTGCCTCGTGCCACTCCACGACCGCTCGCTGTCCATCCTGGACTCCATTCAGGACGTTAAGGAGACCCTCTTGATCGCCTTTGTGTTGGTCGTCATCGTCGTCTTTCTCTTTCTGGGACGCGCGAAGGAAACCTTTATTCCCGTCGTGGCCATGCCGGCCTCCGTCCTGCTCACCTTCATCGTCATGAAGGCCCTGGGATACAGCCTGGACAACCTCTCCCTCATGGCCCTGACACTCGCCATAGGGTTCTTGGTCGACGACGCCATTGTCTTTTTGGAAAACATGGTCCGGCGCATGGAACACGGCGAGCCGCCCCTCGTCGCCGCGTTTCGGGGAGCCAAACAGATCAGCTTTACGATTCTCTCAATGACACTCTCCCTCGCAGCGGTCTTCATTCCGCTCGTCTTTATGGGCGGACAGATTGGCCGTATTTTTCGCGAATTTTCCATCACGATTGTCGTGGCGATTTTGGCCTCGGGTGTCATCTCCCTAACGCTCACTCCCATGCTCTGCGCACACATCCTGTCGCCCAAGACCGGCAGCGAAACGCGCATTGAGCACTTCTCGAAAGAGTTGGAAGAGCGCTTTTTAAAGTATTACCGCACCAGCCTCACCTGGTTTCTCGACAACCGCTGGTTTTCCGTTGGCACGTGGGTCATTTGCCTCTTGGGCACGCTCGTCCTGTTTCAAATGCTGCCAAAAACGCTGTTTCCGGTCGGCGATAGCGGCTCGATGATGGGCCTGTCAATGACGCAAGAAGGCACTTCTCCGGCAGCGATTAGGGCGCTCCAGTCACAGGCCTGCAAGATTTTGGAAAAACACCCGGCCGTCGACCACTTTGTCTCTGTCTGTGGCGTTTCTGGCTTCATGAACCCCAACCAGGGCTTCTTTTTCATCTCGCTCAAAGACCGCAAAGAACGCCCCCATATCACGGCCATCACCCAAGACCTAACGCGGCAGTTGTCGATGATTCCGGGTTTTCGGGCCTACTTCAACCCAATGCCCACCCTCGACATCCAAACAGGCACCACCGACACCCGCCGCGGCAAGTACGCTTACAGCATTTCCGGCATCGACCCACAAGAAGTCTACAAAGTTGCCGAAGAAATGCGGGCCAATATCACCCAGATGCGCGGTGTCTTTCCAATCTCCGTTAATTCCGACCTCTCCATCAGCAACCCCGAAGTCCGCATCGACATCGATCGCAAAAAGGCGGCCACTTGGGGTATATCGGCGTCAACGATCGAAAACTCGATGTATTACACTTACGCCCAACACTATTGTTACCTCATCAAGACACCGATTGATCAGTACAACGTCATTGTTTCGGCCTCAGAAGAGTTTCGGAAAAGCCCTGATGACCTCAATTGGCTCTACCTGCGGTCCGACACGACAGGGAAGCTCATTCCTCTCAAGACGGTTGCCCACTGGAGCTCCGTCCTTGGGCCCATGTCTATCAACCATATCAACAATTTTCCGGCCGTCACCGTTTACTTCAGCCTCTTTCCAGGATACCCCATCGGACTCCTCACTCAGGACATGGATGCACTCGTCAATAAGGTCATGCCGGCAGAGCTCATCGGCTCCTTTGAGGGCGAGGCCAGCACCTTTAAGGCGGCCGTCAGCGACCTCATTTGGTTGACCGTGATAGCCGTGTTCGTCATGTACGTCTTACTCGGCATTTTATACGAACACCCGATTCACCCAATCACCGTCCTCTCGACGCTTCCAGTTGCACTCGTCGGCGGCTTTCTCACCCTCTGGCTATTTAACGCCGAATTCTCCCTCTACGCCTTTATCGGCGTCTTTATGCTCATGGGTATCGTCAAGAAAAACGGTATTATCATCGTCGACTTCGCCATTGAAAAACGCGCCGAAGGTAAAACGCCTAAAGAGGCAATCTTCGACGCCTGTATCCAGCGTTTTCGACCCATCATGATGACGACCGTTAGTACTGTCGTCGGGGCGCTGCCTATCGCCCTCGGATGGGGTGCCGATGGAGAGTCGCGGGCTCCCCTCGGCTACATCGTTGTCGGCGGCCTCGTCTTCGCCCAGCTAATAACACTCTACGTTACTCCAGCTATATATCTCCTCTTTGAAAATAAAAAACAGATGGCGGTAAAATAGCGCAAAAATGCGTTTCGCGCTGCGCTGATGGGCCTCACGTACGTCTATGTACGCTACGGCCATCATGCTCGCGCAAAGCCACATTTTTGCATCTATTTTCCCGCCATCTGCTGCTTCAACGAGCTGAAGCTGTTTTACATTTCCATGCAAATATAAGTCATTGACGCGAAAAAGAGCACTTCGTTCATGACTCATGCACAAAAGACCGCTTCAAAACGCGCCTATAGCGCCAGTCTTATGTGCCTGATATTCATTGACTTCGATAACAACCTAAGCAAAATGGCGTCAAAGCTTGGCTTTGCGCGAGCACGACCTGCCGTAGCGTACACAGACGTACGTGAGGCAGTCGGCGCAGCGCGAAACGAGCTTTCACGCCATTTTGCTTAGGTTGTTACTTGACGTCTTTGACGTCGAGCACCGACGCCCCCTTCCGTTTGGCGCGAACGATGCGGGCACGACGGCCGAGTTTGCGGTCGAGTTTATCGACGAGTTCGTCGACTGACTTATAGAGGTTTTCGCTCTCGACGGCGACGATGAGTGTTGGTCCGTGGAGCTCCACGTGTCCCTTGGCGACAAATTCCTTAATATGATCTTTCGCAGTCCGGTGTTCGAGTTCGACCCGGATGCGGATAATGTGTGTTTCGTGTCGAAAGAGCCGATCGAGCTTTTCGGTGACAATTGCTTTCAATGCGTCCGTCAGTTCGAGGTGGACGCCGCTGATTATGATTTCTTTTTGATTCATAATTATATTGATAGGAGTTAACAGAAAAGCAGGCCGGGGTAAAAACACCTGCTTCCTGTAATTAATATAACCTATTTTGCGGGAAAAAGCAAAGATTTCTTGAATATTATCCGAGGAGGATTATCTTTTGATTCATGAATGCTAAGACGCAGAGTCGCATAGAAAACTTTCACATTTCTTTTTTCGCCATTGCCTTAGGGCTCGCTGGCTTTACATTGGCCACGCAGAAACTGGAAACACTTCTCTGGAATTCGGAGACAGTGACACGCATTTTATTGAGTGTGTCGATCGTTGTGCTTGGACTTGTGAGCGTGCTTTATATGTTCAAGGGAATACGACACTTTCCCACTCTAAAACAGGAATGGTTGCATCCCGTCAAAATGAACTTTTTCCCATTGATTGCGAAAACATTACTGGTTTTGAGTGTGGTGTTTTTGGAGATCAATTTATCAACTTCGAAGATATTTTGGATCGTCGGGACAGTCGCGCAAGGCGTGTTGTCGTTGACAATATTGAGTTTTTGGTTTTCACACAAGGCATTTGAAATCCAGCACAGTTCGCCCGCATGGTTTATCCCAATCGTTGGTAGCATGATTGTGCCGATTGCCGGTGTCGCGCATGGCTATGTGGAACTTTCCTGGTTTTTCTATGCAACGGGGTTCTTTTTTTGGCTCTTTTTATCGGCCATTCTGCTCTACCGACTCATTTTTTTCCCACCATTGCCAGATAAGCTTCTGCCGACTTTCTTTATCTTTTTTGCGCCACCGGCCATCGGATTTATTGCGTTTTGCAAGTTAACTAATTTGACGCAGCTAACGGCTTTTCCGCGGCTACTGTTTTACTTCTCGCTCTTCTTGTTTGCATTGGCCTTGATACAACTGCCGCGCTTGCTCAAAATTCGATTTTTTCTCTCGTGGTGGGCCTACTCGTTCCCATTGGCGGCAATCACTCTAGCCATTTTACGCATGTTTACGATCACTAAGCAGGCCTTCTTTCTCTACTTTGCAATGGGGACCTATGCACTGCTTGTGGCAATTCTCTGCCTCTTGATTTATAAAACCATTCGAGGCATCCTACATCATTCGCTCTGCGTCGAAGACTGAAAGCTTAGTAGTAATCTGTAGCGAGAGCGCTGCGCGCGCTGTTTCGCATACAGTGCTACTTTTCGCCTTTGAGTTCGCGGATCTTGAGGGTCCACTCGCGGGCGACTTCTACAAAGGTGGCTATGATGTCCTGAAACTGATTGGGCTGAGCCATGGGCATGGGAATCGAGTAGGCGAGAATCACCAGGCCGCCCTCTTTTTCGATGCCCAATGTGGCTCCCTGCGTGCCTTGCCAGTAGCAATTGGCAGAGAGCAATTCCATTAAAACGGCGCTGGTGACGTCGGGCTTGACAGTGCCAACGCAAGAGTGGACGAGGAGGAGGTCAGCTGCGTCGTTGTACTGCAGGGTAACGATGGCCGCG
>MIDP01000010.1 GCA_001831095.1 Verrucomicrobia bacterium GWF2_51_19
CGTTCATACGAGGCATTTCGATGTCAGTCAACAGCAGGTCGTAATCTTTTTCTTGGTTGAGCTTTTCCCAGGCGTCAACGCCGTCGAGCACGACATCGATGTGCTCAAAGATTTCCGACAGGTACTGGATTTCGATGGCCCTAAAGAAGGCTGTATCTTCTGCGATGAGGACTTTTACTTTGCGCATGTCCTTCGACTCTTCGGCGTAAGCCTTGTAATGGGAGGGGTCGACGTGTTCAAAGAGGCTGTAGATATTGAGGAAGACCGTCAGGTGTCCGTTGAGCATGGAGGATCCCAAAATGCCAACACCCGTTATCGTGTCGCTGTCGAGTGATACAAAGGCGTCAACGACGTCGACAATTTCCGTGGCGACGATGCCCATGGGTCGTTTGACCATTTGCGGAACGATGATGTACAGTATGTCGGGCAGCGATTCGGGTGTCGAGACCGGCATGTGTTCATTCAGGAAGACCAGCCTCAATGAGGAATCGCCGTATTTGATGAAGCCGCTCGAGCCAATGTGCTCAATCTCTGATTTCTTGATCTTTTCAATGCGGGCGACCATGGACAAGTTGAGGGCAAAGACTTCCGTGCCTTCGTGCTTGAAGAGGAGGAGCGATTGCTTTTCTCCCTTTTTGCGAATGCGTTCGAGCTCAAGGGCGTCGAGGTTGCTGTTTTCCTTTTCGAAATCTTCAAATTTGAGGTCGGCAATCTGGGCAATTGCGTCGGCGTCGAGAATCATGGCGACTTTGCCGTCACCCATGATCGTTGCACCGGCATAACACTGCGCGTCTTTGAAAAACGCACTCAGGGGCTTGACGACGATTTCCTCGCTGTCAAACAGTTCGCCGACGACCAGGCCATAATTGTTTTTGTCGACCTTGAGGACCAAGACGTGCCCGTTATTCTCATCTTCGAGAATGTTGGCAAACCCGCCTTGCTGTGTGGTGGTGGGGGAGTTGTTGTCAGTGTCGTCGGGAGAACCTTCGGCAAAGGGTGTGGCCGTGTCGCCTGTCCCTAGCGCTGTTTCATTGGCGTGCTGTGCGGCTATTTCGGCTTGAATACGTGCATTGGTTTCTTCGCCCAAAGCATCGTCTTTCGAAATGCCCAGCAATTGAGCCAGATTGACAAGCGGTAATAGTTTTTCTCGCAGACGGAGAACTGAACTGCCGCGGACGGACTCGACGACGTGGCCCTCACCCAGCTTGACGATCTCTTCTAGATTGACCTGGGGGACGGCGAAGCGGCGGTTGTGCGCCCCGATGATCATCGCCGGAATAATGGCGAGTGTCAGGGGAAGTCTCAGTAAAATGCGCGTGCCCTGGCCCTGTTTGGAGTCGATGTCGACACTGCCATTGAGGTTTTCAATGTTTGTGCGGACGACGTCCATGCCGACACCGCGGCCCGAAACATCGCTGATTTCCTGTGCCGTCGACAGGCCAGGTAAAAATACCAGGTGTAGGAGCTGACTCTCGGTCATCTTGTCTGCTTCTTCCTGCCGAATAAAGCCTCTGTCTATTGCTTTGGCTTTGACTTTAGCCAAGTTGATGCCGCGGCCGTCGTCGGAAATTTCGATTTGTACCTGGCCGCCGATGTGCCTGGCCTCCATGATGATATCGCCAATGCGCGATTTGCCGGCGCGCTCTCTTTCGGCCGGTGTTTCTAGACCGTGATCGACGCAATTGCGGACAATGTGTGTCAATGGGTCGGATAGGGCCTCAATGATCGATTTGTCTAGCTCAACTTCTTCGCCGATGAGCTTGAGCTTCACCTCTTTGTTGAGTTTTTGAGAGAGGTCGCGGATGATGCGGGAAAATTTGTTGAAAAGTATGCTGATCGGCTGTAGGCGCGTCAACATGACCTTTTCCTGCATTTCCGAGGTAATGAGGTTGATGTTTTGAAGGACGGAAGAGAAGCCAACCACTTCTTCTTTGATGCCTGTAGCCAAGCGCATGAGCTGGTTGCGGCCCAAGACCATTTCCCCGGCGAGGTTCATGAGGTCGTCCAATAGAGAGACTGAAACGCGGATTGTGTCGTCGACCTTCTTGACGTTTTTGGAAACGAGCTCCGTTGTGGGTGCGGCAACTTCTTCGTGAATGGGTGTCGCGATAGGGGGTGGTGGCGGTGCGGCTACCTCATTGACTTCCGTTGGCGCCGCTGCAGTTTCTGTTTTTGCGGCGGTCGTTGGGGCATGAGTGGATGCTGTTTTCTTTGCTCCGACGGATTTTTCTTCGGCATCCTCGTTCTCTTTGAGCGCGTTGATAATGGCGTCGATACCCTCTCTTGGAATTTCCTCAATTTGCGAGACGGGCACGTCAAAGGAGAGGTAGACGAGGTCTGGCTGCATCAAGGTCGAGAACAGGAACTTACAACAGAGGTCTTCTTCGAGTGCGTTGGATAGGCCTTCGACGGCAGCAATCTCAAAGTAGGCGTCAATGAATTCACCCAAAGTATCAATCTCTTTAAAGAAATCCAGGGGCGTTTTGCCCTTATCTTTGATGTCTTTGTGTGTGAATAATTTGACGACATAGAGCGTATGCCCTTGTTCAACAGCCTCTTGAAACGTATATGAGGTCAGGTTGAAGTTTTCCAAGAGAGGCGGTAACTTGACCTTGCGCGCTTGAATCACTTCGCCGAGTGTCGCCGCGGGCGCCTTGCCGCTGTTTTCAATCAGCTGGCCGAGGTGTATAACGTCGCTGCTGATGTCGATGTCGGCTTGATGCTCGATGTCGTCTGTCATCGCGCGGAGCTTGTCTCCGCCGGCCAGCAGGGCGTCAATGATGTCATTGGTGACTTCGAGTTTTCCCTCTCGAATCAGCGACATCATGTTTTCCATGGAATGAGCCAGTTTTGTCATCTTGTCGAAGCCAAAAAACCCCGAAGCTCCCTTGATGCTATGCACGGCTCTAAAGATGACGTTGATACCGTCTTTATCATCTTTTTTGATTTCGAGGGCGAGCAAAGCAGGCTCGAGGCTATCGAGGTGCTCGCGCGTTTCCTGCATAAAAACGGCTAAAAGATCTTCATCCATGGCAAAAAAAGGTAGACGTTATTCAGTGATACCGAAGCGTTCCTTCAGCTTGAAAATAGAGAATAGGCGCAAGTTCGCAGGAGAGCAGCCAATCACCTTAAAGCTCGCGCTCTTCTTTGTGCTCTCTTTGTAGAGCCCGATTAGGAGGTTGAGGCCTTGAGAGTCGATGATCTTGCACTTGGTGATGTCGACAATAACATGAGCGTTGGCTTTCAGCTCACTGAAGGCTGCCTCCAAATGGGCGCGGATTTCTTGCACATTGGTTGACAGAAGATCTTCTTCAACGAAGATCGAGAGTTGGTTGTTTTCGAGTTTGTGTTTCATAGGTAGTATGTGAGAAAGGTTATTCAACCAGGATAATTTCCGAGGCTCGCAGAGTTATTAAAAGTCTATCTTTCAGTTTGATGACGCCTTCAAGGAAACGTCCGCTAACGCCGTGGGCGTGAGCTGGCGGGTGTTCAATGGCTTCGTTGTCGATGGCGACGACATCTCCAATCTTGTCGACCAAGAAACCAATGACATCGGTTGACGTTTCTTGGACATTGAGGTTGTCTTTGAGGGTGAGGTGGTCGATGTCTTTGGTGGTCTTGATGACGACGCAGCTGGTTGATGACTTCATCTCTCGCTTTCCGAGGCCTAGACGAGCACCCAAGTCAATGATTGTCACGATTTGACCGCGCAAATTCATGATGCCGCGGACGTAATCAAGGGCCCTGTCGACGCGTGTGATTTCGAGATTGCGGTTGATTTCTCGCACCAGCAAAATATCGATACCAAATAAGTCCTCTCCTATCCAAAATGTGACAAACTGACGCGTACTCATGTTGCTTTCCGTTGGGGAGAATATCATTTCATGATTTTTACATGTTTGCAATATAAAATACCAAAATGCAGAAACTTTTAGTATTTTTTTGATATCAAAGAGTGGGCAACCAAAGACTTTTTGCCATATCAGTGCTCATTCAAGATGGGTTCAAAATAGATGCCAAAATGCGGCTTTGCGCGAGCACGACCTGCCGTAGCGTACATAAACGTACGTGAGGCACCTCAAGGAGCGCGAAACGTATTTTGGCGCTATTTTGGACCCATCTTTTGGGAGAGCTGGAAGGCGTTGAAAGCAGCCCCCTTCAGTAGCTGGTCGCCGGAGACCCACAGCGATAGGCCATTTTCGAGTGCGCTGTCGATGCGTAAGCGACCTACACCACATTTTGTGCGCGAAGAAAAGGCGAGCGGTGTAGGGACTTTGGGAAGGTCGAGGACCTCGATGCCAGGTGCTGCCCTAAGGGCTTCTTTGGCGACGTCGAGGTCGATAAGCTGTTCGAATTCAGCAGAAATGGCGATGCTGTGAGCGCGGCGTATGGGAATGCGCACACAGGTTGTCGAAACGCGTAAAGTACTTAAGCCCAATATTTTGCGGCTCTCGTGCAGCATTTTTTCTTCCTCGGTCGTATACCCTGAGTGGCAAAAGTCGCCAATCGATGGAATGGCGTTGAAAGCGATGGGAGCTGAGAATGCCTGGTGGGGTAGGGGTGAGTGGCCCGATGCGGCTGCTTGGACTTGATCATCGAGCTCTTGGAGGCCAAGTCTACCGGCCCCAGAGACGGCTTGGTAGGTGCTCGCCCAAAAGCGCTTGAGCCCAAATGCCTTGTGAAGCGGGTACAACGCCATGAGTGTTATGAGCGTCGAGCAATTTGGGTTGGCGATGAGTTGTGGTTGATCGCGCAGGAGGTGACCATTGATTTCGGGAATCACGAGGGGTACGGACGGGGCGTGTCGATAGGCCGAACTGTTGTCGATACAGGTACAACCGCATTCCAGTGCAATCGGTACCCATTCGAGTGAAACGTACTTTGAGGCGCAGAAAAAGGCGACGGCGACGTCTTTAAAAAAGTCAGCCGAGAGGCGTTCGACGACCCATTGTCGTCCATTCAGCAGGTACGATTGCCCCAATGAGGCCTCTGAAGCCGCCAGACGGATGTTGTTTTGACCGTCTTTTGTCAATAATTTCAACAATTCCTGACCGACTAGGCCTGTCGCCCCAACTATCGCGTAATTCGAAGACCTGTGCAAAAGAGTCAACGGCGTTCTCTTCGTGCTGAGGTCAGTAGGCTCATGTTGCGCTCGCTCATCTGGCCTGGTATCTTGAAATACAAAATCAAAGTGGCTTGAATGAGTCATAAACAGGATATCTTGAAACTAGAAAGTTGGAGCTCGATCGGGCCTGTGTTATATAAAACCGGCCCATTCAACGTCGAAGTGCAACACTTGACATAAACTTGGATGAAGTCAAGTGAGACATAAAGCCAGCCGTGTTTTACATCAAGCTTTAGTGAAAAACTTCAGGGCGCCTCTGTTTTCCGATGCGCCCTGGATTAAAAGTTTCGCTAATGATTTGTGGCGCACGCTATTTTGCATCGATCTTTCTTTGACAAACAAGCGATTGCGGTCTAACATTGAACGCGTGAAGTTAGTTCGGGCCATCATCAAACCTTTTAAGCTAGAAGGGGTTAAAGATGCCTTGTTGGCAGTAGGTGTCGAGGGCATGACCGTTACAGAAGTCAAGGGCTTTGGGCATCAAAAAGAGATAGCCGACGCCTACCATTTGAACGAAGACCCGCTCGAATTCCTACCCAAAATCAGCGTGGAGGTTATTGTGGCCGATAACGCTGTCGACACCACAGTGAACGCGATGCTGAAGGGCGCTAAAACTGGCAAAGTTGGCGATGGTAAAATTTTAGTTTTGCCCCTTGAACAGGTCATTCGCATTCGCACCGAAGAACAGGGCGAAGCGGCTGTTCGGTAAGCACAGCAAACTTTAAACGAGGTGCCGGGTTGACCTAGCGTTGCAAACCTCGGTCCAAATAGCAGCTGATGCTGTGCGTCAGGACCTGGAAGAGATCGATGGTGATGTCGTAATGGGGCTTGGGCGTTGGAATGTGGAGGGGAATGTCGGCCAGCTCTTTGAGTTTGCCGCCGTCGTAGCCTGAGACGCCGAGAATGAGCACCTTGTTGGCCTTTGCCCATTGACAGGCCTTGAGAATGTTCTGATCATTGCCCGTCACGGAAAAGGCGAAGAGCAGGTCACCTTTGTGGGCCTGTCGTTCGAGCTGTTCGAGGAAAACGTTTTCAAAGCCCGAGGCGTGCGAGATGTAGCTGACCGTTTCTGGATTGCCGCAGAGGTTGAAGGCACGGGCGTGCGGATAGGCGACCTTCAGACGGTGGTTGACCTCGTATTGAAAGTGCGACGCCACCGAGACGCTACCGCCGTTGCCGATGAGAAACAGGCGCGTTTTCTCACTCTGGAAGCACTTTTCAAGCGCCTGAATGGCTGCTTCGAGTGCTGGCATGAGAATGAGGTTGTAGCTCTGCGCGAGCGCGTTGGCGTAGGCCTTCGTAAACTCACCGAAGGTCTTACATTGGGTTAGGTCTGTTAGTAGTGTAGGCATTTATAAGACCATTGCAAAATGTCCTCTAGCTGCGTTCTCGTCGTTCGGGCTAGGTCACGTACCGACGTACGCTCCCGTCGCCCTCGCTCCTCGGGCCTTGCTATAGGCACATTTTTCAACGGTCTTCACTTTCTCAATTTGTTAATAATTGTCTGGTTCCGTTAAGTTAGGATTATCTAGGAAGGCAGAAAGAGCTTGCATCTGTCTTTTTATTCTTTGGCTTCCGGGAAATATTGATAGCGAATGTTTTCCAACTTGGCAACCACTTCCAGGCCCTCTTTTTTGAGCGTTTCCGGGTCACCCTCATTCGCCCGAGAGAGCGTGTATTCGGCGATGCCTACGAAGTTGCCGATAAGCTTATGGTCTTTGTCGTTTATAAAATAAGCATATGGCAATTGAAGTTTAACCGTTCCGTCGTCATTGAGAGTAAGCTTGTAATGGCCGGTGATGCGCTGTTGGGGTATGTTACCCGTATTGACGGGATCAAATAAATCGAAGACAAACAAGGATGGAACAGCGTCAATCCCTTGGTGAAACCACGTGGAGAGCGAATAGGGGTCGACCCGTAAGTGTTGAGCTGCTTGATAGAGGGTTGTAAAAGAGTCGTTTCCCTCTTTTGACGAAATCAGCGTACCGCGGTCGTAATCTTTGCAAA